>NZ_AUPZ01000008.1 GCF_000445475.1 Sulfurimonas hongkongensis | reverse complement strand
ATTTTATCAAACTGACACGAAATTTCTAACACTCCCAGTTAAGACAGAACAGTCTTATCTCTAGACATACTTTGTATATCTTAAAACTTGTATTTAGCACCAATGTAGTAATATGACTTTTGTATATATCCCAATTCTTCTGGTATTTTTTTATCAAAAACATTGTCGATTCCGGCAAAGAGATCTATATTTTTAAAACTATTTTTTTGCATTATCTTTATATTTGTTGTGCTATAACTCCCAACTTCTCCCTCTGAACCTATCTGTTTTCCCGTATATTTTGTTACACTTCTTAACTCAAGCTTTGGAATGGGGAAATAGCTAATTGTCATACTTGTGAGTTTCTCTGGAACTCCAACCAGATCAGTATCATCTGTTTTGTTTTTTGCATCTACATAGGTATAATAAAATTTTACAATTAACTCATCTATTGGATAAAGAGCTATGCTGGTTTCAACCCCTTCTATCTCACTCTTGCTTATATTTTTATAAGTCGTAGTAGTGGCATCTAGTACAACCTTGCTTATTCTATCATCTATGTTGGTATTATAAGCGGAGGCTTTGAAATCATACATATCCCCCTTGTTACTTACTCCTATCTCTATAGTTTGACTTGTTTCTGGTGTAAGATTCCAACTCTCTGTTTTTGTTCCATCTATAATTGTAGAACCTAGAAGACTTTTTCCTACAGCTGTTGTACTGTTAGTATAGAGTTCTTCATCAGTTGCACTTTTAAAACCTTCGGAGTAGTTTGCCTTGAGTTTTGTGTTTTTATCTACTGCATAAACGGCACCAAAGCTGATAGAAGATTCACTTTTTGCTACAGAGTCTTTATCATACCTAGCCCCATATACAAGATTTAACTTCTTAATAGGTCTATACTCATGTTGCAAAAAAACTCCTGAATATGTTCTATTATCTATGCTATATCCAGTCGCTTCTCTATCATTAACTCTATACTCTCCTCCAACTAAAACTCTATTGTTCTGTGAAAATTCATATGTGTTTACAAGATTATGGTTAACATACCTTGTAGTAGAATTGTCTACCCCAGATATAGAGCCCTCTTTTGAATTATACCCCAGTTCTTCCCAGAAGTTTGTATATATTTTTTTGTCTTTTTCATATTTTGAATATGAGATACTATATCTTAATTCATAAGCATCCGAAGGTGTATATGTAAATCCAGAACTCGCAGTAACTCTTTTATTTTCATCATACTGTTCTGCTAAAATATTATTTACTACGATTTTATCATAGTTTGTCTTATATAGTGCGCTTACAAAATCTCCCTGGGTATCCTCTTTAAGATAACTCATATCTACATCTATCTTAAAATGATCATTAAATCTGTGCGTTACTCCCCCGCTAATACTTTTAATCTCCATTTCATTTTGAAGATCTTCTTGAAAAGTATATGTATCGTTTAAATTATCTAAATTTGTTGTTGATTGTAGTGTGGGAGAGAGTGTAGAGGGTTTATATGAGTTAGTTCCCTGTTTAATGATAATATCTTCTGTCGTATCATTTGAATAAGTATCTCTTTTAATATAACTCGAGAAAATTCTAAATGAGGTATTGTCTTTTTTACCAAACACACTCATATCAGCACTATTTTTACTTTTTGCATGAGTTAATTGTACATCTCCGGCAAAATCATCACTACTTTTTTTAGTAATAATGTTTACCACTCCACCTATAGAGTCACTCCCGTAAAGTAAACCGGAACTCCCCTTGACTATCTCTATCCTCTCTACCATGCTAGCAGGAAGCTTTCCTGCATCTGAAAAATCTCCATTAACTCTTTTACCATCTATTAGATAAAGTGTATCATCGGGTTTCATTCCTCGTATACTAACCTGTTGTTCATTAGCGCCAGATGGCCTTGTAACAACTTCTCCACTACTTATCAATATATCAGAAACATTTGTCGCGCCGCTATTTTCAATTTCATCTTGTGTAATTACAGTTACCTGCATAGGTAAATCATCTATTGTACTTTTGGTTTTAGTACTTAAGACAACAATTTCACCTAAGTAATATGTCTCATTTGCTACAAGCAGTGATGATAAAATTATACTAAAGCTTAAAATATTATTAATTTTCAACTTATATCCTTCTTTTCAATAAATTTAAATTATTATTGCAAAAGAGTGTTATATTTGTGTTAATTTACTATAGAATATGATAAGTAATTAATTTTTAAAGGTAATACTGCGATGAGTACTACCACTTCTAAGGTATTATTTTATTTGCACTTGCTTTTCTTTAATAAGTTCATCTGCTCTTTGAACCAACTCTTGTGAAGTCATTGATATCATTTTTGTCTTAAATGCAAACTTCTCTTCCATACTCAATGAGCTCATTTTTGTTTTTAAAGCATTTTTTCTCTCAGGGGTAAGCGATTTCATTTTTGCTTCAAATTCTGCAATTTTTTCTGGCGTAGTGGAGAGTATAGACGCCTTAAATGCATGCATTTCTTCTTTTTCTATTTTTCGCTCTTCAGGCGATAGTGCTTGCATCTTAGCTTTCATAGCTGCTTTAAACGCAGATTTATCTTCTGGTGCAACACCACCTCTATGGTTTTTTAACTCTTGTATTGACATATTCGAGTAATCAACTGCAATGAGAGCTGTAGCCAACAAAGCACTTATAATTATATTTCTCATTTTAAATCTCCGTTTTTTTTTGATTGTAACTATTTATTGTGAAGTGTTTGTGAAGTCTTATGCAGTAGTTAATCAAGTGTTACAATTACTAGTTGAATTGGATAAGTAAAAATTTAATTAGTTTTTCTCAAAATATCTCTCAATCCCATTTGCTAAACCTAGAGCTATTCTTTTTCTGTATGTAGGATTTACCAATCTTTTAGCCTCTTGCGGATGTGAGATAAAACCTACTTCGACTAAGACAGCTGGCATTTGAGCACCAACTAGCACCCAAAAAGGTCCCTCTCTTACTCCGCCATCTTTTGCTTTGTAGTTTTTGTTTAACTCTCCTAGCATTCCCCTTTGTAGGTCGATGGCTAGTTTGTTTGATGCAACTATTTTATGAGAATTTAGAAAGTTTAAAAAGGTATCTTTACCATATTTATTCATCTCACTCAAATCTGCGGAGTTCTCTTTCGCAGCAACTCTCTCAGCCCTTTTAGAACGAGAAGGAGACAAGAAATAGCACTCTATTCCATGAACTTTATGTGCATTTTTGCGTCCAACTGCATTTGCGTGAATACTTACAAAAACATCAGCCTTTTTTTTATTGGCAAAAGCAGTCCTTTGGCTTAGTTTTATGTACTTATCACTCTCTCTTGTCATATACACTGTATATCCACGAGCTTTTAAAATCTTCTTTAACTCTTTAGATATCTTGTAAACTACAACTTTTTCTCTATATCTTTTATAGCCAACCGCTCCTGGATCTTTTCCACCATGACCTGGGTCTATAACTATGATTTTATCTCTATCAGCTCTTTTAGGGAAGTTTGACTTTTCTGGTTTTTGTTTTACTGTTTGTATGCTTTTGGTTTTAGTAGATGCAACCATATGAATAACTAGTTCATCATCATCTTTTTTAAAGCTAATACGCACTTTTTGACTATCTTCTATAACAAGTCTTAGTGTATTTGAGTTGTACTGGGCTATTTTGATTCTATCTATATTTCGTTTATTTAAGCTTTGTGAATCTGTGAGCATAGATGCGTGAACATCAAAAACATATCTATATCTCTGCTCTTTTGCATCATAGAGTGTAAAATAATTTAGTTGATTATTTCTTAATTTTTTGTCAAATTTCAAGACAAGTCTGCCATCTCGCCATTTTATACTTTTTAATTTGTGTGATGAAGTTATTTTAATATTTGGGCTTTTGCTTTTAACTTTTTTAGCTTTATACTTTTTTTTAGGAGCTTTATATGAGGATGGTTTTGTTTTTATACTAGCTAGTTCTTGTTCATACTGAGATATATCTATATGAAGTGCTTTACCACTTTTAACGATCCCTTTTAATGCACTACTCCTAAGCTTCTCATCTTCTGACATAATGGCACGAAGATAGAGATTTTTGTAGTCATTATATGCACGAAAATAGTTTGATTTTGATTCAGTTTTCATAAAAGTATCGGCTCTTTTTAAGAGCTCTCTGTCACTTTGAGCGTAAAGAGATATAGCAATTAAGAAGATAAGAACAAGTAAACGCATCATCAGCTATCTATTCACCTTGGACAAGCTTTTTCATTAACTCTTTTACTGAGATTATTTCATTTAGTCTATAGCCATTTGTTCCCGAAAAAAATAGACCCGTTTCCAAATTTCCTAAATAAGCATCACTTAGCCTATCTGCTATACAAAAACCAACTACCTTTGCCTCTTCTCCACGATTACATGGTGACACACAGTTAGATATGCACTTAATAGCTGGACCTTCTCTTTTTTGGACTAAATGAGTTAAGTTTGTAACTATACCTTGAGCTGGGTATCCAACAGGTGAGCCCATAAGCTGTATATCCTCTTTTTTAGCATTTAGTAGCACTTCTTTAAAGTTTTGATGGGCATCACATTCATCAGTTCCAATAAAGCGAGTTCCCATCTGAACGCCTGATGCACCTAGTGATAGCATCTGTTCAATATCACTCTTATCCCAAACTCCACCAGCTGCTATGACTGGAATATTTCCCCAAAGAGCCGCCTCCTCAACAACTGGACCTACTATATTTTCTAGTTGATTCTCTTCTAATTTGCACTGCTCATAAGTAAAACCTTGATGTCCACCACTCTTTGGACCCTCTACTACTACTGCATCTGGGATTTTGTTGTATCTTTTTTGCCATCTTTTACAAATAATTTTTAAAGCTTTTGCAGATGAGACTATAGGTACAAGAGCTACATCTGGATAACCCTCAGTAAACTCCGGCATATTTGTAGGTAGACCTGCTCCAGTTATAATGATATCAGCTCCACCCTCACAAGCATCTCTTACAACTCTACCATAGTCATTTATAGCGTATAAAACATTTACAGCTAGAGGCTTATTTCCACATATTTTTCTTGCATTGAAGATGATTTTTTTAAGCCCCTCGCTTGAGTAGAAATTCACTTCACTCAAAGGTCTATTTGAGACTAATTTTTTAGCATAGACTTTGTCTTCGTAGTAACCAGTACCAACAGCACTAATGACTCCCAAACCACCCTCATAAGACACAGTTCCAGCTAATTTATCCCAGCTAATTCCAACACCCATTCCACCTTGGACTATTGGATGTTGTATAGTATATTTTCCGATCTTTAGTGACTTAAAACTCATCTAATTAACCTTTAATTTTGCAAACTTTCTTTTTCCAACTTGTAGTACATACTCACCTTTTGTGAGTTGTAACTCTATATCTGAAATCTTTTCTTGATTTATTTTAACAGCACCTTGCTTAATATCTCTTCTAGCTTGTGAAGTAGATGGCTCTAAGTTACAATCAACTAAAGCCTTTGCTATCCAGATATCTCCATCAGCACTAAACTCCTCTATCTCGGTAGGGATTTGACTTTGAGAATGAACTTTTTGAAACTCTTCTTTTGCTGCATCAGCTAACTCTTTAGTATGATATCTCGCCGTAATCTCTAAGGCTAACTCTTCTTTAACACTCTTTGGGTGAAGTAAGCCATCACTAACACCGGCTTTAAGAGTATCTATCTCATCAAGAGTTTTTGTACTTAGTAGCTCATAAAATCTCCACATAAGCTCATCAGAGATACTAAGGATTTTGCCATACATATCGTTAGCTTCATCAGTTACTCCTATGTAGTTGTTAAGAGATTTACTCATCTTTTGAACACCATCAAGTCCCTCTAATATTGGCATCATAAGCACAGCTTGTTGTTTTTTTACATCATAAGTTTTTTGAAGTTGTCTTCCCATCAGAAGGTTGAATTTCTGGTCTGTCCCACCAATTTCTATATCACTCTTTAGATGAACACTGTCATACCCTTGAAGAAGTGGGTACAAAAATTCACTAACTGCTATTGGTGTATTTGCCGTGTATCTTTTTGAAAAATCATCACGTTCAAGCATTCTAGCAACTGTTAGAGTAGATGCAAGCTCTATCATACCAACAGTTCCAAGAGAGTTTAACCAGCTTGAGTTATAAACAATATCTGTTTTGCTCTCATCTAAAATCTTAAAGGCTTGCGTAGTGTAACTTGCTATATTTTTTTCTATATCTTGGCTGCTTAAAACCTTGCGAGTCACACTCTTTCCACTTGGATCGCCGATAGCCGCAGTAAAATCACCTATAAGAAACTGTACTCTAGCCCCATACTTTTGAAATGTTGCCATCTTTTGCAATAAAACTGTGTGACCAAGGTGTAAGTCTGGTGCAGTAGGGTCAAAACCAGCCTTTACAGTAAAAGCTTTCCCCTCATCAAAATAAGCTTTTAATAAGTTCTCTACTCTCTCAATGTCGATTATCTCAGCACAACCTCTTTGTATCTCTCTTAGGGCCTCTTGTAACATCTATATATATTCCTAATCTTCTAATTTTTCTGGCTCAAAGAGCCAAGCTTTAATGGCCTCAGCGGCCAAAACACAACAAATTTAACGATATGCATCATCTGTACGAATGAGATGAATGACTTTTATTTTTTGCTCCATTCTAGCACGAAGTGAGTTAATATCAGCTTCTTTTGACTCAAAACCAAGCTCGCAATATCTTGAAGATTCACTTTTATTTTTTCCTAATTCTATAGAGTTTATATCTATATTTAACTTCACTAAAAAGTTTAAAAAATCAGCTAAAGTTCCTTTTCCACTGTGCAGGGAGACTATCATATTGTAGTTGTAGATATTTTGTCTCTCCCATCTAACAAAGAGCATAGCATCATTTGCTTCTAGTTTTTTGATAGCACTTTTGCACATCTTATGATGCACATAAGCTTTAGATTTTTCTAAAAAAGCAACTATCTCATCACCAGCTTTTGGATGACAACAATAATCAAAAACTACGTCACTAATATGTGAGTTGCTAAATATTTCAACACCCTTTATGGTGTAAGGTTTTAGCTTAAATCTATGACGAGTAAGAAATCTCTTAAACCTTGAGTTTTTGCTAATTTCTAAAGTATATCTATGCATGACTTCACGAAGCAATTCTATATCTGATGGTATATTTGCTCTTCGCTCAAAGCTGTTTCTATCAAACCACTCTTCAACTCTTGAGTTATTAAGTTTCATTGCAGTTGCGACTATGTTTACACTTGATTTTGCATTTAAATCCCTAAGTCTTGCGTTGCAATTTAGCCGCATATTAGTTTTGGCTTTAGATGTTTTTACTGCATCTATCCATGAACATCTTGTGATGACATCATCAGACATATTTATTTTTATAATATCGCCATTTTGAAGCTCGCTTAAGAGTGAGGCTTTTACCTTATTTACAAGTGCTGATTTTGCTCTATTTCCAACTGCACTATGGACCATATAAGCAAAGTCTAAAACTACTGCACCTCTAGGAAGAGTAAAGGCTTCTCCGCGAGGAGAAAAGACAGCTATATCCTCAGAATACAAGTCATTTTTTATAAGTGCATAGAAGTCTTCAACTGACTCATTTTGATAGCTTAGATTGTTTAGCCAGTCTAGTTTTATATTATTTCCACCACTCTTATATTTCCAGTGAGCTGCTACTCCTAGTTCTGCGGTATTGTGCATCTCATGAGTTCTGATTTGAACTTCAAAAATAGCAGTTTTATAAAAAACCGTAGTATGGATAGTCTGATAACCATTATCTTTTGCTACTGCTATATAGTCTTTAAATCTTGATGAGAGAGGTTGGAAGTTTAGATGGATAAGTCCTAAAATATTGTAACACTTTACTGGGTCAGTTGTGATGATTCTAATAGCCAAAAGGTCTAAAACTTCGTCTATTGAGACACCTTTTCTTTGCATCTTTAAGTAGATAGAGTAGCGATGTTTTACACGAGAGAGAATCTCAAAGTCATCTTCACAAATACCGTTTTTTAGTAAGATTTTATTTATCGACTCTTTAAACTCTTCTAGTTTCATCTCTATAGCGTGATAGTTCGTATCAAGATAGTTATCAATATGGTGTTTTTCTTCTTTGAAAATATATGAAAAACTCAAATCTTCTAATATATTTTTTAAAAAAGAGATACCTAAGCGATGTGCAATAGGAGCGTAAACTACAAGTGTTTCTTCTGCAATTCTTAGCTGTTTGTGTTGCGGTAGTGCATTTAAGGTTAGCATATTGTGAAGTCTATCGCAAAGTTTTACCACTAAAACTCTTACATCTTCGATACTAGCGAGCAACATCTTTCTAAATGAGAGTGCAGAGACCACTAACTTTTCATTTGAACTAGATGGAACAAGCTCTAAATCACGGATAGTATCAATCTTAGTAAGTCCCTCAACAAGATGCGACACATCACTTCCAAACAGCTCTGTGATAGTCTCAATCCCAACATCTGTATCTTCTACAATATCGTGCAAAAGTGCAGCTATCGCCATTGACTCATCATCTGTAATAGAAGCAACTATAGTAGCTACTAAAATAGGGTGAATAACATAAGGCTCGCCACTCTTTCTAAACTGCCCTTTATGAGCAGCCTTTGAATATTCCAGAGCATCTTGGAGTCTCTTACTTGGAGCCATTTGGCTAAAGAGGTACCCCTGTGCTGAGTCAACATCATGTATGTGTTTGACTTTTTCTATATCAACTTGACTCAGACTCAAATCAACTATCTTATAATATCTTCAAAGCCTTTTATAACTATAAGACCTTGTGCAATCTCCATCAAAGCCAAATCTGCTGCTTTAATGCTTTTTGGATCAATATTTAACTTGCTTGTAGCACCATTTAAAATCTCATCACTTCTCTTTGAGACAGCAAGTGCCAACTGATAACGATCAAGAGTTTTGTTGTCATCTAATATTTTTGCTGTTAATTCTTCAACATTCATACAATTATTTCCTTAATTTTATTTTATAAGATGAAGGGGATCCTTCATCTTATTTTGTCACGGTATCGGAAGTAATTCCGCTACCTACGCTAACACTTGGTTTCCCTCGGCGGGAAGCCCTCGGCACTTGTGCCTCTTTGACTACCATTTGAAGCTTTTAAAACCGCGAATTTGTTCTGGGGCTTTAGGCTTTAAAGTAACACTAGCCTTCTCATTTTACTTCAAGAGAGACTGTGAAACAACTACAGTTATTTCACAGTCTCAAAAAAGGTAAAACGAGGCTAAAAGGAGACTTAATGCTACTGCACTATAGAACAGTTTTCTCTATTGCCGTTTAGTATGTCTAGCAAGTTTCCTTTTTTAGACATATCACACACTATAATTGGCAATTTGTTGTCTTTTGCTAATGCTATGGATGTGTCGTCCATAACTTTTATATGGTCTTTTAGAGCTTGCTCGTATGTTAGTTCTGAGAGTTTTATTGCATCCCTAAACTTTTCTGGATCTTTATCATAAACTCCATCAACCTTAGTAGCTTTTATGATAACCTCAGCACCAATCTCTACTGCTCTTAGAGTTGCCGCTGTGTCTGTTGTAAAAAATGGATTACCAGTCCCTGCTGCAAAGATAACCACTCTGCCCTTTTCTAAGTGACGAACTGCACGACGATTTATATATGGCTCTGCAATTTGTTCCATTTTTATAGCTGTTTGCATCCTCACTTGAAGCCCTGCATGCTCACAAGCCTCTTGCATAGCTACACCGTTTATCACAGTAGCGAGCATTCCCATATAATCACCGCTAGTTCTTTTGATAATGCCATCTTGCGCAGCTGTAACGCCACGAATAATATTTCCACCGCCAATCACTATGCCAACTTCTATGCCAGCATCTACTAAAGATTTTATCTCTTGAGCAATATACTTAAGTATCTTAGTATCAATCCCATGACCTGCTTCACCTGCGAGAGCTTCACCTGAAAACTTAACCAATACCCGTTTATTAGCCATGCAATTCCTTTTTAGGCATCTCTAAAATTTTTTGTCAGAGGTGCCCTTATATCTAAATCCGCGAATTATATTAAAATTTGTCTTTGATATTGCTTTTATAAATCTCCGTTTTTTATAATTCATCGGCATGACCGAAAAATATCTTTTGTTCTTGGTTTTTTCTCATCCCTTGGAGTATCCCTTTAGCTCTTGCTTTAGTTTGCGCATCGAAGTAGATAAACATATTTCTTGAAAAAATATAGTCAAATTTACCAAGAGTAGCGAATGAGGCATCAAAGATGTTTATAAGTCTAAACTCTACTAAACTTTTAATACTATCTTTTAAGATAAACTTATCATCTTGCTTATAAAAATACCTCTGCACAATCTCATCGCTAAGATTTCTTACATTTCTTTGTTTATAAACTGCTCTTTTAGCTTTATTTAATGCATCTGAGTTTATATCTATACCTAAAATCTTAAACTTATCTGCTTTTACTCCAGCTTCAAGAAGAGCTATCGCTATGCTATAAGGCTCTTCTCCCGTTGATGATGGCGCACACATTATCTTAACTGTAGAGGAGTCCTTTTTTACAAGACTTACTAACTCTTCTATCTGCTTAAACTCTCTATAAAAAAATGTCTCATTTGTAGTTAGATAATCTATAAGCTCTTGCTTTATATCTGCATCTCTATCTAAAAGACTTAGAAGTTTAGAAAACGAATTTATCCCTCTTTGCTTACAAAATGTCATAACTTTGTTGTTTAAAATATTCATCTGCTTATCAAAAGTAACACCTGTTTCATTTTTAAAGTATTCAGCAATCCCAGTTGCATCACTATAGTCAGTTGGTTCCTCTTTTTTTACCTCACCAAAACTCTTATCTTCTTTTTTTCTAAAAAAACTAAACATTATGAACAAAATTCCTTTATGGTTTGTATTATCTCTTTTATATCTAAAATTTTTATATCTTTTATCTCTTTTCTAGCACGACTAGGCATCCCATCTACGATGGCGCTTTGCTGCGACTCTGTCAAGCACAAAGAGCCGTTTTCTTGTAAAGCTTTGCAAGCCTCGATCCCATCTGCACCAATTCCCGTTAATATTACGCTTAAAAACTCTATCTCTTTTGTAAAGGGTAAAAAGGAGTTAAAAATATAGTTAATATCTGGATTAAAACTATTTAAGCTAGAGTCTTTTTTACTAAAGATTAGTCCATTTGAATCTCTGCTAACTCTAGTAGAACCTGAACATACATAGATACCTGAACTCTTTAAGTAAGTTTTATCATTAGCTATGAAGATATTGTTTGTTGGGTCCTCATCTAATCTTTTTGCAAAACTATCCATAAAACCAACAACCATATGTTGAGCTATTACAATGCTTGTATCGTTTAGTTTTGGCAAAGCTTTTATAATCTTTTCAATCTGTCCGGGCCCACCTGTTGAAGCTGCTATTAGGACTATTTTTTTTGGTACTGTATAGCTCATATTTGTTTTTCTATTTTCATACAACGAGGCCTTAATTTTTTTACTAAAATGTGACTGTATTATATCAAATATATCTCTTTATAGCACTCTTAAATAGTTACATACTATAATGCACAAAACATATCTAAGGACAAAATTTATGAAGTTTAAAAAATCTCTTTTTATCTCTCTTATACTTTACGCATCAACTCTATTTGCTGATAGCTGGGCTGTTGCTTTTATGTATCATCGTTTTAATGAGACTAAGTACCCATCTACAAATATCAAAATAGAACAATTCAAAAAACAACTAGAGTATTTAAAAGCTAACGACTACAATGTTTGGCATCTATCTAAAATCATCTCATATATAAAAGCAAAAAAAGAGTTACCACCAAAGACTGTAGCACTAACCATAGATGATGCATATATTAGTTTTTATGAAGATGGCTACCCACATCTTAAAGAGATGGGCTTCGCCTTTAGTCTTATGGTTAGTACCAATCCCGTAGATGCCAAATCAAAAAACTATATGTCATGGTCACAAATGAGAGAGATAAAAAAACATAAAGCAGAGTTTATAAACCACTCTGTCATGCATCACTACCTCATACAAAAAGATAAAAAAGAGATCCGAGATGAGATCTTAAAGGCTCAAAGGCGACTTCAAGAAGAGTTAGGGGATAGCACCAATGAAAATCCACGCCTCTTTTCATATCCTTTTGGAGAGTATGATGAAAGGGTTGAAAACATCTTAGAAGAGTTAGACTTCGTTGGCATCACACAAACTTCTGGGGCTATTGGTTTTGATACAGATTTAAGAAAAATACCTAGATTTCCTATGGCTGAGGCCTATGCATCCATGGATAGCTTTATAACTAAGCTAAACACAAAACCTATGCCAATTGTCTCTGTTTTACCAAAAAACAACATCATAAAAAACAACAATCCTCCAAAACTTACCCTGACACTAAAAGAGCAACTTCCAAATATGCAGTGCTTTATCTCAAGTGGTAAAAAGATAAATCACACTTGGGTATCACAAACCGAACTTGAAGTAAGCGCTGATAAGGAGCTAAAAAAGCCTAGAGATAAGTATACTTGTACAGCCCCTACAAGAGATAATAAGTGGTACTGGTATAGTCACTTATGGATAATTGAGTAACATTTTAAAGTTAAATAGTCAAATTGTCGCTCTAAAAAGTTTTTTTTAACTTTTTCTTTGATACAATTTTTTTTAACATTATTGGGGAGTATTTAATGAACAAACTATCTATAAAATTACAAGTTATCCTGCTTGTAGCAGTGTCTTTAGTCGTTTTGGCTTTTATCATAGGACTAATCTCAACAAACAAAAGTGCAGATGCACTACTAAAAAACAGTTATGAGAACTTAACAACTGTTCGTGATATGAAAAAAAGTCAAATTCAATCTTTTTTTGATAAAAATCTTGTAGATATAGAAGTTCTTTCTCGCTCACAAAATGTAAAAGAGCTACTAACAGATCTCATAGATGTACATGAGACACTAAATGTACAAGCAGATGAACCTTATCCAGTTAACAACGAGTTAGCAAAAGATAAAAAAGAGAGACATGAAGAGTATTTTCAAACTTATATGAAAGCCTATGAATATTATGATATCTTTATCATTTGTGCAAAACATGGACATGTTATGTATAGTGCTACAAAAGAGTCTGATTATGGTGCGAATTTAACTGTTGGTGCATTAAAAGATAGTCCTCTAGGAGAAGCTTACAGAGAAGCTCTAAAGAACAATCGCCCTACATTTATAGATATGAAACCATACGCTCCAAGCGAAAATGAGCCGACAATGTTTCTCTCAACTCCTGTATCTATTGATGGAGAGGTTCAAGCTGTTCTTGTATTTCAAATAAGTGACGCTGCTATAAACAAAGTTATGCAACAAAGAAATGGCTATGGCGAGACACAAGAGGACTATCTAGTAGGAGCTGATAAGCTTATGAGAAGTGATAGTTTTATCAACAATAGTACTCACTCTATTAGAGCATCATTTGCAAATCCAGCAAAAGGTAGAGTTGATACACAAGCCTCAAGAGATGCATTTGAGGGTAAAACAGACATTATAATGACAGAAGGTTATGATGGCAATCAAATCCTTCTTGCATATTCACACATAGATATTGGTCAAGATTTTGACTGGGCTATTATCTCAAGAATAGGCGAACAAGAGGTTATGATAACACCAAATGAGATAAAAACTTCTATCATCATAGCAGCTATAATCGCACTTCTTATCATAGTTGCGCTTACTGTAGTTATGATAAACATTAGCGTTATAAAACCACTAGATAGATTTAAAGATACACTTCTTAGCATCGGAAGTAACAACGACTTAAATAAGAAAGTTGATGAAAATGCTCCACTAGAGTTAGCTCAAATGGCATCAACTTTTAATGAACTCTTAGATAGTCTCAAAAACCTTATAAAAATTTCTAAACAGGGCGCTACAGAAAACGCTTCTATCTCTCATGAACTCTCAACTACTGCAAAAGGTGTTGGAGAAAATGTTGAAAAATCAGTTGTAGCAGTAGATGATGCAACTCTAAAAGCAAACACTACAAAAGATGAAATCTTAATAGCTATCACTGATGCGCAAGAGAGTAAAAAAGAAGTTGAAAAAGCAAATGAGAATCTAAATGCTGCTAGAAATGATATTGTTGCTCTTACTTCTAGAGTTCAAGGCAGTGCCCAACTAGAGATAGATCTAGCCCATAAAATGGATGCTCTCTCAGGTGAAGCAAATGCAGTTAAGAGCATCTTAGAAGTTATCTCAGATATTGCAGACCAGACAAACCTACTTGCACTCAATGCTGCGATTGAAGCAGCACGTGCAGGCGAGCATGGACGAGGCTTTGCGGTTGTGGCTGATGAAGTTAGAAAACTTGCAGAGAGAACTCAAAAATCACTAGGAGAGATAAATGCAACTATTAGCGTAATAGTCCAATCCATAAATGATGTGAGCACTCAAATGAACACAAATTCTCAAGAAGTTCAAGCTTTAGCTGAGATATCAACTGATGTAGAGGTGAAGATAAACGATAGTGTAAATATTGTAAACTTAGCTGTAAAAGCGAGTGATAAGACTGTAAATGATTTTGAAAAAACTGGTAAAGATATAGAGTTTATCGTAAATCAAATCACGCAGATAAACACTATCTCATCTCAAAATGCAAGAAGTGTCGAAGAGATAGCAGCAGCTGCAGAGCATCTAAACTCACTAACTGACGCTCTGCATGTAAAACTAGAGGAGTTTAGGACTTAATCATTAAACCCTTTATAGGAACGCTAACCAATGGCATACTCCATGATAAGAGGATTGCAAGAGACATCTGTCCCTGCCAATAAAATGGACGAGTTCGTTTTATTGTTATTATCAATGGTAGGCTCTAACTAAAATCCCTCTTTTTCCATCATGAGATATCAAATGATAGTTGGCACTATAAACTTTTGCTTTTTTGTTTGTGTGAACTTTTATAACCCAGTTAGCCTCAACTGCTCTGTGTTTTGCAAGTCCTGATTGGCTTAGTTTTTTCATCTTGTTGATGCTATTTTGGGTTACATTTAACTTATCATATATAAAATCATTATTTTCTAAGTTTTTATATAGTGTAAACTCCGCATCGTCTACTAAAGGGATGATTTCAAAATACTTAGCATCTTTGTGTTTGTTTATAAAAGAGATGATGTTTTTTTTACACTCCCAAGAGATGATATAACTCCCCATCTCCATGTCATAACAACTTGCAAACTCTTTTATAAGCTTCGCACCTTTTGGAGCTTCACTTAAATCCTCAAAGTTTTTATCAGCACTGCTCTTTACTAAAGGAGCTGGCGAAACATCTCTGTTGATTGTAGTTAGTCGTTTGTTCTGTTCTTGTATATTTTTTAGCTTCATCTCTAGAGATTTATACTCATTAATGCTTTTATACTCTTTTTGAACATCTAGTGGTAACTCTGCAAAACTCACAACTTTTTTAGCATTGTTTCTATCTTGAGAACTTTGAGAGTTTAAATCTACATAGAGATACCCAACAATTCCAAGTGCCGCTATTAAAAGGCTGTAAGCCACATAATGAAGTATATTTACTTGTGATTCTTTAAATTTTGCTTCCTTTTGCATAGTTTCTCCTACCTTTTGAGTTAAATGTATCATACAACACATGTCCAAAGAATTCAAAATGTGTTACAATTAAATTAATTTTTATAAGGAATTCTAATGAAATCTTCTTCTACAAATTCGACTGCTATTTCTAAAGACAGCCCAACTATTTCTGATGAACTCTACAGTGATGTTTTAGAGAAAAAAATCATCACAGAGATTGTTGATGATTCAAAACTTCCCTTTATATATATTTACTCTTCAAAACAGATATACTTATCTTCAATACTTCCAGTTTTGCATGATTTTGGCTTTATCATAATAGATGAGATTACCTATACTATAAAAAAAGGTAAGCAGCAAATCTATTTAAATAAATTTAACCTAAAACTAGATGACATAAAGAGCTTAAAAAACTCAAAACTAAATGTCCAGAGAGTTATTTCAGACTCACTTTTAGGCAATGCTCTATTTAGATGTAAGCTATACTCTTTAGTATTTTCTCAAAACCTCTCTATTAGAGAAGTGCTACTTCTTCGTGCTATGATTGAGTATATTGACCAGTCTGTTATCTCGATAAATCAAGAAGCGATACTAAATACTATCACAACATATCCTCAGATATCTAAACTTTTTATTGATTATTTTATGACAAAATTTAATCCAGAACAGACCAAAAGAGATAAGCTTTTAAAAGAGTTAGAGTCACATTTAGAAGAGCTTATAAAAGATGTTCCAAATATTATGGATGACAAAATTTTAAAACTCACCTATGCACTCATTCAAAACCTAACTAGAACAAACTACTTTTTTAACAACCCACAAATAGCTTTTAAAATAGATACCGCATCTTATGCTCAAAACCTTAAAGGGCTTCAACCAAATATAGAGATTTTTGTGTATCATCCTGAGTTTAGCGGTGTGCACTTAAGAATGAGCAAAATAAGCCGTGGAGGACTTAGATGGAGCGAGAGACATGAGGATTATCGCCAAGAGACAAAGTCACTTATGCTCACTCAAGAGGGCAAAAACTCCATCATCATTCCAGATGGCGCTAAAGGTGGATTTGTTATACATAAAGAGGAATCTACTATAACAAAAGATCTGTTTAAAAGCATTTATAGTGCATTTATAAATAATCTTTTAGATCTTGTTGACAACAGAGTTGATGGAGAGATAGTAAGAGATAAAAGGGTTGTAGCTTATGATGGAGATGACTACTACTTTGTTGTTGCAGCTGATAAAGGTACTGCATCTATGAGTGATGTAGCAAACGAGATAGCAAAGAGCCGCTCCTACTGGCTAGGTGATGCTTTTGCTAGTGGTGGAAGCAATGGTTTTGGACACAAAGATTTAGGTATTACAGCTCGTGGTGCATTGGTATCTTCTGAGAGATTTTTTATAGAAAGAGGTATAAATATAAAAGAGCAGAGCATCACGATAGCTGGCATCGGAAGTATGAATGGGGATGTTTTTGGAAATGGGATGCTCTATTCTAGGATGTTTAAACTTCTAGGTGCAATCTCCCACAAAGAGATTTTCATAGACCCAGACCCTGATGTAGAGATTAGTTATAAAGAGCGTTTGAGACTCTTTACAGCCAAAAACGGAAGTTGGAGTGCTTATAATAAAGAGCTTATCTCTAAAGGTGGAGGCGTATTTTTACGTTCACAAAAGAGTATAGAGATAAGTGAGGAGATAAAAAAACTGCTTGGCACTACTAAAAAGACTCTTAGTGGAGAAGAGTTAGCTAAAAAAATGCTAATGATGAGAGTTGATATGCTCTTTAATGGTGGAGTTGGAACCTATGTTAAAAGTTCTCTTGAGTCAAACTTAGACCTTGGCGATAAACAAAATGAAGCAGTTAGACTAGACGCAACTGAGTTAAGGGCTAAAGTTGTATGTGAGGGTGGAAACTTAGGTTTTACTCAAAGAGCTAGAATAGAGTATGCAAGAGCTGGCGGAGAGTTGAATCTAGATGCAATAGACAACGCTGCTGGAGTAAATACATCTGACCATGAAGTAAATTTAAAAATACTCCTTAATATCATAAAATCAAAAAATCTTTTAAGTGAAGAAGGTGCTAAAAAAACACTAAAAGACTTAACTGAGCAAGTAGTAAACTTAGTTTTATGGAGCAATTATCACCAATCTCTAGCAATTTCGCGAGACTCTAGTTTAAGTCATCGCTATTTGGATGATTTTCTATCAAGTATTGAGGTTTTAGAGACCAATCTATCAACCTTTAAAAGAGTAGATAACTTTATACCTAAAAACGAAAATATCTCTGAGATACTTTGTCCTGCTGGCTCTATTGTTAGACCAATCATTAGTTCACTTATCTCTAATTCTAAGATATTTATTAAAAATATTTTACTTAATTCTACCCTTGTTGATGAGAGTTTTGCGAATCAATTTTTATTTAAATACTTTCCAAAATCATTTATAAGTGCTTATGAACATGAAATTCAAAACCACCCCCTTCGTCGTGAAATCATAGCTACAATCATGGCAGATACTATAGTAAACCTTCAAGGCGCTACCTTTATTTCTGACTTTAACAAAATAGGAAGAGATGGCTTTTTACTAAAGATAAAGTCATACCTCATCACAAACCAACTCTTTGATGCTAATGATATAAGATATGAGATATATAGAAATGATTTTAAGATGAATGTAAAGCTTCAGTACAAACTCCTAGATGAGATAGAGAGGACTCTAGGATTTACTACTAGATGGATGTTAAGGTACCTAGCTAAACATCAAGTAGATGTAAATCATATACTAGACTACAAAGAGGAACTTTTTGAGATTTTAGGCAATATGAATGACTCAAAGATTACAAAAATCTTAGATGACAACCAAAAGTTTAACCTTTTCTTTAGTGCTATAGACTACCTAAAGTTTGCAGTAGCTGCTATTATGGTAAAAGAAAATTCACTTCACTCTTTTAAAGATGTTGCAGTGCTTTTTTACTTTGTAGTAAATGAGTTTAAGATTTTAGAGATGATAGCATCCCTAAATGCAATAGATATAGCATCTAGTAGCCAAAAAATCCTAAGACATCAAGTCCTCCAGTATATAGAGTTTATCGTGGTTCATTTTACCGTCAAAGTTTTGGAATTTCAAAGAGTAAACGAAACACCTCAGGAGGCTTTTAGAGAGTATCTAGAAAATGAACAAGAGTCATTTGAAGATATGAGAGCTAACATAGAACTTTTTATGTCAAAAGAGACAAAGAGTATCGAAGAGGTTAGCATCACTGTAAATCAAATTATGACTTCTATTTTATAGCATAGCTTTTTTTTAAGCATGCTATAATTGCAAAGAAATTACAAATACTCTTTAATATAGGAAACTTTTGAACTGGTTTAACTTTTTTGATACTAAAATAACAGAACTTCGCCATCCTTTTGGCAGAGGCATAAATGCTTCACTCTCCCCTAATGAAGAGGAGCTTTTTAACAAGTCTTATGAATCTTTTGAGAAGCATGAGATACTAGATGCTTATGAGTTTTTCCTCAAAACGCTAGAGAACTTCACAAATCAAATCTCAAACAAAAACATCACAATTATAAGAGATGATGAAAAGCTAGAGTTTGAGATATTTCAAGGGAGTGCAAGAGTCACAGGAGTTGTAACGAAAGAGTCTCTTTACGCGCAAGTTGTGATGATAAAGACTAAAGAAGCTACGGTTGCACTAAAACGCTACATCTTAGAGAGAAACTACCAACTAACTTATGCTAATTACTCAAGCGATGGTGAGTTTATAAAGCTAAAACTCTATCATGACAATATAACTGCATCTCCACAAAAGATATTTTTTCCACTTCGAGAGATTGCTCTAAATGCTGACTTTGACAAAGAGTATTTAAAGAGTGAATTTAAAGATATCAGACTTGAAGATTCTTCTCATATTGTAAAACTAGAAGATGATGAGCTAAAGATTAAGTATGAGTTTTTGCATAAGTGGATAGATGAACTAGAAGCAAAGATACTTACACTCCCAACAAATGATAATGCTGGGATGCAGGCTTTTTTATACCTGCATCTACTCTTTAAAATTGACTACCTTTTAATCATAAAATGTGATGTTTATCAAAAGATGAGTAAAAAAATACGGATATATTTTAGTGATGAGAACCTCTCAACTGAGTACAAAAATGAAGAGCTAAGAAAGTACGTAGAGAAACTTAAGAACATGGATTTTAAAGAGTTTAGCAAAAAATTTTATAGTGCAAAATACACTTTTAACCCGATGGAGAAGGTTTCACATGAAGAAATCTCCAACTTTATAGATGAATCGTTTATAAAAATAAGATGGTATAAAAACAATCGCTACAATCAGATCATACCTACCATCTATAGATATATTCCTTTTTATATTTTATACAATTATGGGCTAAATCCTATTGTAAAAAGGCTTCTGCATACTCTAGTTAAGATTCAAAATCCGACTTTTTTTAAAGCACTAGGTTATAGTGTACTTTATGACAAAGACAAAAAAATCTTTGCTAAAAAAGCCATCAAAGCCAGAATCAACGATACCATAGTTCCACATCAAGCAAGATATAAAGAGCTAAAACCTTTTGGAGATAAGCTTAACTTCTCATCTCTAAATGAGTTTAGCAATAGCTATCTTTTACAGCTAAAGCATCTAAACTTTGAGGAGATTTAGATGATAACTCAAACACTACTCGATACTTATATAGACAACATCATCCAGATAATGACACCTTATGGAACTGGAAGTGGCTTTATCATGGGCGATTTAATTGTGACAAACTCTCATGTAGTAGGTGGACTAAAAGAAGTGGTAGTTAGTTCAAAAGATATAAAAAGAACTATCGCAAAGGTTGTTTATGATGATAGTGATTATGATTTAGCTTTTATAAAAACTGAGTTTGATGAGCCGAAAAATCCTTTAAAACTCTCTTCTAGCAGAGTTAAAAATGGAGATACAACTATAGCCATAGGACACCCTTATGGACTAAACTATACAGCTACAGAAGGCATAGTTTCAAAAGCATCAAGACTCTATGAAGACCTAGAGTACATCCAAATAGATGCGGCAATTAACCCAGGAAACAGTGGTGGACCACTCCTAAACGTCAAAGGCGATGTTATAGGTGTAAATACTTTTATCATTCAAAATGCCAATAACCTAGGCTTTGCACTTCCACACTTTTATGTAAAAGAAGCTATACAAAATTTCAAAGAAGTAGGCGAAATAAACATCATAAAGTGTCCATCTTGTAAAAATCTTATAAAAGAAAAAGATATCAAAAATGACTACTGCCCTGAGTGTGGTACAAAGCTAGAGATTGCAAAGCTTAGACGAAAAGGCTACACTCCATCAGGTGCTACAAAACGCTTAGAAGATATACTTGATTCACTTAACATAAACGTCACCCTCTCAAGACGCTCTCAAGCCTCGTGGAGAGTTGACTATGGAAGTGCAAGAATAGAGATTAACTACTATGAAAATGGCATCATTATCGGTGATTCTAAGCTTTGTAGAATTCCAAAAGAGGATATAGAAAATATCTATGATTATCTTCTTAGTGAGAATGAAAACCTTAGCTACTTGCAGTTTTCCATAAATGAAAACAGTATCTATCTATCTTATCTTATAGTCGATTCTTCTCTCACATTTGATGAGGGAAGAGTTGCATTAGAGAGGCTCTTTAGACTCTCTGATGAATATGATGAGATTTTGATAGATAGATTTAAAGCCATAAAATTAAAAAGAGATGAGGAAGATAGATAATGAGCAAATTTTTAAAATTTAGTCTAAATTTAGAGAGTTTTATAGATGATTTACAAAAGATTATAGAGCAAAATAATAAAAGCGTTGATGAGTTACTCAAGCTTGATAAAAAGAGTTATAGCTCTTTTGTCAAACCACTACAAGAAAATGAAGAGAGACTTGAGCTGTTTTTCTCGCCACTCTCACACATAAATGCGGTAAACAATTCAGATGAATCGCAAAAAGTATATGCCGACTCTCTGCCCATCATTACAGATTACTCTACAAAACTATCTCAAAATATAGAGATTTACAGGGCTTATAAAGAGATTTTAGAAGATGAAGCTAAAACTTTAAACTTTGAGCAAAAAAGAGTTCTAGATTTAAACATCTTGCACTTTGAATTAAGCGGTGCTCATCTTGATAAAAAGTCAAAGACAAGACTTCAAGAGATAAATATCAAAAAGAGCCAACTCTCAAATGACTTCTCTCAAAACCTCCTAGATGCAACCAATGCATATGAGTATGTAACATCTGATGCAAAGGATGTTGATGGACTTTTAAAGAGTGATATAGAGAGTGCTAAGTTTGAAGAGGATGGAGTTACAAAGTACAGATTCACCCTTCAGATGCCATCATACATAGCTTACATGACTTATGGTCCTAACTGCAAGATAAGAGAAGAGCTTTACAAAGCTTATGTTACTAGATCTCCAGAAAATGCAGCCATCATAGATGAACTTCTTAGTTTAAAAGATGAGATGAGCAAGATTTTAGGCTTTAGTAACTATGCAGAACTCTCATTAGCATCTAAGATGGCAAAAGATACAAAGAGCGTTATAGACTTTTTACAAACTCTAATAGACAACTCAAAAGAGCAGGCAAAAGAAGAGCTCAAAGAGGTTCAAGCACTCTCAAAAGAGCCACTAGAGAGTTTTGATACTGCTTACTATAGCGAGATGCTTAAAAAAAAGAAGTACGAGATAGATGAAGAGGAGTATAGACCTTATTTTGAGCAATCAAGAGTAGTAGATGGAACATTTGAGTTTTTAAATAGACTCTTTGGCATCTCATTTGTAAGAGTGGATGAAAAGCTTTGGGATGAAAAAGCCAATGCTTATGACATCTATCTAAAAGACGAGTTAAAAGCAAGAATCTATCTTGACCTTGAAGCTAGAAAAAGCAAGCGAGGCGGAGCGTGGATGCACAACTTTGAGACTCACTCTAAAACTAAAGATGGCGAAGTAAAACTTGCATCTGCTTTTGTAGTTTGTAACTTTACACCATCTAGTAAAACGCAAAAATCACTTTTAAGACATGATGATGTAGTAACTCTGTTTCATGAGATGGGTCATGCCATTCATCATCTACTAAGTGAAGTTGGCGAGATTGAAGTAAGTGGTGTAAATGGAGTGGAGTGGGATGCAGTTGAGTTTCCATCACAGTTTTTAGAAAACTTTGCTTATGAACCAAAGGTTTTAAAACTCTTTGCATCTCATCATGAAACAAAGGAAATTTTGCCAGATGAGATGATAGAGAGACTTGTTCGTGCTAAAAACTTTATGTCAGCATCACAGATGCTAAGACAATTAGAGTTCTCTTTGTTTGACTTTAAACTCCACTCAAAGCTTTATAGTGGCGAGAGTATTCAAGACTTACTAGATTCCATCAGAAAAGATACTGCACTTATAAAACCACCAGCATATAATAAGTTTCAAAATGGCTTTTCTCATATCTTCGCAGGTGGTTATGCGGCTGGATACTACAGTTACAAATGGGCAGAGGTTTTAAGTGCTGATCTCTTTTTTAGCGTGGTTGATGAGGGGATTTTTGACTCTAACGTAGCTAAGGCTTATCTTGATATTGTACTAAAAGGTGGAGGGGCAAAGAGTATGGATGAGTATTTTAAAACTCTGATGGGCAGAGAGCCTGATGCGCAGAGCTTGTTGAGATTAAATGGAATCATCTAATGAAACATCTCTTTTTACTCTTTGCTCTTCTTGGCACACTCTTTGGAGATAGAGTTTTGAGTATTGCCTCTTATAATGTTGAAAACCTTTTTGATTTAGAGAAAAAAGGCTACAAATATAGAGAGTATAAGCCAAATACTAAGAGTAACTGGAATCAAAAAACATACAAAATCAAACTACAAAATATTGCAAAAGTCATAAAAGAGATAGATGCAGACATCATAGCCCTACAAGAGATTCACTCCCTTAAAGCTCTAAAAGACCTACGTTTTACACTAAAGAGAGCTGGACTTTATTATGAATTTTACAAAATTGCGAACAAGAAAAATACAGCTATAAATGTAGCGATTTTAAGCAAGTATCCCTTTGTATACACTAAAGAAGTAGAAGTTACAAAAACTTACAAATATAGAAATATCTTAGAGGCAAAGTTTAAGATAGATGGAGTCCAGTTTTACTTGTTTGCAAACCACTGGAATTCAAAGTCAAAACCTGAAAGTAAAAGAATTTTTTCTGCTAAACTCTTAAGAGATAGAATCCAAGAGATTGGATATGATAAAAACATCATCTTACTGGGTGACTTTAACTCCGACTATGAAGAGTACATAAAGTTTGAGCGTATAAGAAGATTAAATGATACCAACGGCAAAACTGGCATCAACCATGTTTTACGAAGTGTAAAACAGACTCAAAGAGCCAAAAATACAAAATATGAACAAAATAATTTTTATAACCTCTGGTATGATGCAGACCCAGATGATAGATATACTTACATCTATAGAGGTAAAAAAGAAGCACTTGACAATATCTTAATCTCTCAATCTTTGTTAGACAAAAGAGAGATGTTCTATCTTGATGGAAGCATAAAAAATCTACAAAGAGACTATCTCTTTAAGAAAAAAAACATCTATAGATGGCAAATCTCAAAAGCAAGGATACCAAGACATAAAGGAGAAGGTTATTCAGACCATCTACCTGTTATGGCGAAGTTTAAGCTATTAACTAACTAGTAATATTAAGCTGGCAAGACTTTCGGAAGCGATGCTTTAGCTTCGCCCTGTGGGGCTTTGAAGTACTAAGTGGCTTCCAAGAAAAAACTCAATCCAAACACCAATTAATCTCGCCTCTTTTATGTTTGGCTAGATAAGCATTTGCTTTTGAAAAAGGTTTTGAGCCAAAAAAACCTCTATAGGCACTTAGTGGCGAGGGGTGTGGAGCTTTTAGAATTAGATGCTTATTTGTATCTATGAGCTTCTCTTTCTTTTGTGAGGGATTTCCCCAAAGCACAAAGACTATATGTTTATACTCTTTTGAGAGTTTTTTTATAACAGAGTTAGTAAACTCTTCCCATCCTCTGCTCTTATGAGAGTTTGCTTTTGCCATCTCAACACTTAAGACGCTGTTTATTAGTAAAACACCCTCTTTTGCCCAGTGAGTTAGATCTGGCGAACTTGGATAAGAACAAGCCATATCATCAACAAGCTCTACAAAAATATTTCTAAGTGATGGTGGAGTTTTGCACTCTTTTACAACTGAAAAGGCCAAACCATTAGCTTGAGAAGGTCCATGATATGGATCTTGTCCAATAATGACAACTTTTACATCTTCTGGTTTAACTAACTCAAATGCTCTAAATATCTGCTCTTTTGGTGGAAAGATTTTTTTAGTTTCGTACTCATTTTCTATAAACTTCTCTAATTTTATAAAGTAACTCATCTGCATCTGTGAAGAGACAAGTGATGACCAATTTGTAGCACCTAGTAATTGTTTTAGCATCTGCTACTCTTTTGAAAGGGCTAAGATAACTTCTCTTATCTCATCTTCTTCAAAGTATATATTTAAAGCAAGTTCATTGCTGATTTGACCTAGTAATTTTTTCTTTTTTTCAACTCTTGCATCACCCTTTAATCCATTTAGTGCATCTTGGAGTTTTTGTTTATAGTTTGAGATGATCTCATTTTTTTTATCTTCCTGACTTCTACTAACTACCACCTCTTTGCTTCTTAAAACTAAGATGATAATAATAACTAAAACAACAATCCCAAAAACAGAGTAAATAATCTCACTATCCATAAAAAAACCTTTTAGTAAAAAAAGAAGTATATCAGCTTTTTTACACAATTTACGCACTATTATTAGTTATTAAGGTGCTAAACTATACACTAAAAGCATAATAATTTTTACTAAAAGGTTTTGTTTGAAAATATTTTTACTACTTTTTTCTATCTTTATTGTTTTTGGTTTTGCTAATGAAAAAAAAGATGAAAAGATCGAAAAACAGCTCTATGTCCCACTTATTGAGAGATATATCTTAGATGAGTTAAAAGAGATAAGAATAGACCATCATAGGCTTCGCTCTGATGTTGAGCAGCGAATTTCAAAAGCTGAGGTCGCTCAGACTGACAGATCAGCAAGATATATCACAGATACTATAGGAAATATTTTTTATCTCATTGCAGCTGCGACTTCGATCCTCATCTTTGCAGGCTGGAACTCTCTTAGAGATATCAAAAAAAAGACTGAGGATATAGTTGAGTCACGAGTTGAGCAAATCACTAAAAAGTACAACGAGAAACTAGACTCGCTTCAAGACACACTAACTGAGCAGTCTAAGCGAATACTAGAAAATCAAAATAAGATTTATAACACCCAGTTTATCCACTCCTTATGGATGCGTTCAAACCTAGAGACAAATCCACAATCAAAAATAGACATCTACGATGAGATACTAAAACTAAACTCTAATGATGCAGAAGTATACGCTTACAAGGCTGATGCGGTTTTAGATTTAGATGAGTATGAATGGGCACTAAACCTTAGTAACAAAGCTATAGAGATAGATGACAATTACGGGTATGCTTATTGGCAACGTTCTTGTGCAAATGCAGAACTTGGAAATCTAACAGATGCTATAAGTGACCTAGAACTAGCCTTACAAAAATCTCCAAACTTAAGAGATGATGTAGAAAATGAAACATCATTTGATGATATAAAAGATACAAAAGAGTTTAAACAAATACTAGCCCAAATAGAAAGAGGAGTCAATATATGAATATAGATACAACAACCTTTAATGAGGCAAAAATACTTGCCACTTCATGGCAGAGGGATATTGCAAAAAACAGGATTCGTTCTGAGAAGAAGTTTCATGCCATCATGAAGCGACTACTGAGCAATCCTAGGAACAAAATATTTCTTATAGAGCTACTAGACCAAAGCTTTAGATCACAAGACAATAACCGCATAGCTGATCAACTAGAGTATATCTTCAACAAGTACAATAACACAACTTTTTTTACAGAGTTTGAGCAACTCTTAGTTTGGCTCTTTCGCAATCTTGGCATCTACCTGCCAGCTATCTCTGTGCCACTTTTCATTACTTACTTAAGAGGTGATATAAAAGATATAGTTATAAAAGGCGAAGATAGATCATTAAATAAGCATCTTCAAAAAAGATTGGCTGAGAAAACCAGAGTAAATATCAACATAATTGGCGAAACAGTTTTAGGTGAAGATGAGGCAAAAGATAGAGTCTCAAAATACATATCAGCTCTTGAGAATCCAAATATTGACTATGTCTCTATAAAAATCTCTACAATATTTTCACAAATAAATCCTCTTGCATATGACTGGAGTGTTGAACAAATCTCTTTAAGCCTCCAAGATATCTATAGAGCCGCGCAAGAGAACAACTCAAAGTTTATAAACCTTGATATGGAAGAGTATAAAGATATAAATCTTACTATAGATGTTTTTATCAAAACCCTCTCTCTTGAAGAGTTTAAACATCTTCATGCAGGCATAGTTTTACAAACATATATTCCAGAAACTATAACTCACCTAAAAAGACTATATGAGTGGGCAAAAAAAAGAGTTGATGATGGCGGGGCTAGCATAAAAATAAGACTCGTAAAAGGTGCAAATCAAGAGATGGAACTCACAGAAGCATCTCTTAGAGGTTGGGAGTGTGTGACTTACTTAGATAAAGCCCAAAGTGATGCAAACTTTAAACTTCTTATGGACTTTCTTATAAGCAAAGAAGTCTCACCTTACATAGACACAGGAGTTGCATCTCACAACCTTTTTGATTTAGCACTAGGCTACATGCTTGCAAAACAAAGAGGGGTTTTAGAGTGCTTTAGTGCTGAGATGCTTGAGGGTATGAGTGAAACGGCTTATCATATTCTCAAACAAGAAGATATTGAGGTTATTCTCTACGCTCCAACTGCAACTTCAAAAACCTTTACAAACGCTATAGCCTATCTTGTTAGACGCTTTGATGAAAATACGGCAGAGCAAAACTTTTTAAGACATAGTTTTGGACTTGAAGTAGGAAGTGAGGCTTGGGAGATTTTGCTTCGTAGTTACGATAACTCACTTGAAGCACTCGGTTCGCTTCGCCTAGAGCCATATAGAACACAAAACAGAAATACAGAAAGCTTTGAAAGTATTGTAAACGTCCAAGATTATGTTTTTAAAAATGAGATCGACACAGATTTTACGCTTCCACAGAACCAAATATGGGCAAACAAGATACGAGACAAATATAAAAATATATCAAAAGAGAAACCTTTAAAAGCTTATATGGTCATAGATGGAAAAGAGCGTGAGAGTGATGAAATAAAAGAGGTCATGGATAAGTCACAATTTAGCCAAAATGTGATTTTAGGTAGTTGTTTTATGGCTGGGGAGGATGAGTTAAAAAAGGCCATAAGTGTTGCAAAGAGTGATAAAGATGGCTGGAGCAAACTAGATTTAGCACAAAGAACTCAAATCCTTATGAAAGTAGCAAATGAGTTTAGAAAAAACAGAGGTGAGCTTATAGGAATGGCTGCAGCTGAACTTGGTAAAGTCTTTAGTGAGACTGATGTTGAAGTCACAGAAGCCATAGACTTTTTAAACTTCTATCCTTATAGTGTTAAAAAACTAAGTGAGCTAGATGGTATAAAGCTTGAGCATAAAGGTGTCGGTTTAGTTATAAGCCCCTGGAACTTTCCAATAGCCATAGCAGTAGGAGGAATAGCAGCAACCCTAGCAACAGGTAACAGAGTCATCCTAAAACCATCTTCAGATGCCCTACTTTGTGCATATATGCTTTGTAAATGTTTTTGGGACGCTGGAGTTAGTAAAAACACCCTACAATTTACTCCAACTCAAGGAGTATTAGCTGGAGAGCACTTAGTTAAGAGCAAAGATATTGATTTTGTGATATTTACAGGAAGTGAAGATACTGCTTATGGCATGCTAAGTGAGCGTCCAGACATTCATCTAAGTGCTGAGACTGGGGGCAAAGATGCAACAATAGTTACAGCCCTTTGTGATAGAGATCAAGCCGTAAAAAATGTAGTAGCTTCTGCTTTTAACAACTCTGGACAAAAGTGTTCAGCTACTTCGCTCTTAGTTTTAGAAAGAGAGCTTTATGAAGATGCGGAGTTTAAAAAAATGCTCGTAGATGCAACTCTCTCTTTAAATGTTGGCTCGGTCTGGGACCTAGAAAACAAAATTAGTTCACTAGTAAACATACCATCAGGAAACTTAAGAAATGCACTAGAGCATTTAGATGATGGGGAGAAATGGATCATAACTCCTAGCTACGCACAAAATGGAAATCCTTATATGTTAAGACCATCTATTAGATGGGGGACAAAAAAAGGGGATTTTTGCCATATGAACGAGCTTTTTGGTCCAGTTCTAAGTGTGATGTGTGCAGAGGATTTGGATGACGCCATAGATATAGTAAACTCTACTGGATATGGCTTAACTTCGGGGATTGAGTCTCTTGATGAGAGAGAAGTTGAGAGGTTTAAAGATGGGATACTCGCTGGAAATCTTTATGTAAACCGTGTAACAACGGGAGCTATAGTTATTAGACAGCCTTTTGGCGGTATGGGTAAATCAGCTATAGGAAGTGGCAAAAAAGCAGGTGGATTTAACTATGTTTCTCAATTTACAAACATTACTTGTGAGACAACAACAGATGAAAAATCAGCTTCACATCCATACTTAAAAAATCTCCAAGAGATTTTAAAGGATGAAGAGAGTTACAAAAGCGTTTTAAAGAGAAGCATTAAGACTCTTGGAGGTTTTGCTCACTACTTACAAAGCGAGTTTTTACAAGAGCATGATTATGCAAATATCAGAGGTGAAAGCAATATTATCAGATACTTAAATGTCAAAAAAATGACACTAGTTATCAGTAGTGATGACTCACTATATGAGATACTCTGCTCCATTGCAGCTGCAAAACTCTCTGGTGTAAACCTTCATGTCTCCCTACCAAAGAAGATAGATTCTCATGAACTTTTATGGCTGATGGGTAAAAAAGCTTTCTTACTTGATGATAGCGACTCTCTTGCAAATGAGTCTTTAGAAGAGTCCATTGAGTCCATGAGAGAGTCACAAAGAGTTAGGTATCTAAGTAAAGACAACATTGAAGATGAAGTTTATATAGAGATGGCAAAAGATGCTATACATATTGCTAGCGAACCTTTTATATCTCATGGTAGAGTTGAACTTATGCACTATTTTTTAGAACAGAGCATCTCTCACAGTTATCATAGATATGGAAATCTAGGGCTAAAGAGTCTCGATGAGAAGGAGGATAAGTAGATGGAGGCACCACTTTTAATTTCATTTTTTCTTTATATGATAGTGATGGTGGGTATTGGGTTTTACTTTTACTTTAAAACTGATGACTTAAGCGATTATGTACTAGGCGGAAGAGGTTTAGGTCCAGGTGTCACAGCACTTAGTGCAGGTGCATCTGACATGAGCGGGTGGCTACTTTTAGGGCTTCCGGGGATGATGTATAGCCAAGGTTTGGTTGGTAGTTGGATTGCAGTTGGACTTTTTATAGGAGCTTTTTTAAACTGGCACTATGTTGCAAAACCTCTTCGTGTTTATACTCACTATCTTCATGATGCTATTACTATTCCTGATTATTTCTCAAACAGATTTAAAGACAACAAAAATACTCTAAGAGTTATAACTGCTATTGTTATTTTAATCTTTTACACCCTTTATACATCCTCAGGACTAGTAGGCGGGGCTAAACTTTTTGAAGCTACCTTTAACCTAGAGTATTCAACTGCTTTAATAGTCGGTAGCTTTATCATTGTTTCATACACATTTTTAGGTGGATACAACGCCGTTAGTTGGACTGATTTCATTCAAGGCATCCTTATGATGTTAGCTCTTGTTATCACTCCTCTTGTGGTTTTATACGATATCGGCGGGGTTAATGAGGCTATAAAAGTCATAGAATTACATGATGCAAAAATGTTAGATATTTTAAGAGGAAGCTCGCTTATTGGAATTATCTCACTTCTTGCTTGGGGGCTTGGATATTTTGGCCAGCCTCATATCTTGGTGCGTTTTATGTCCATCAGAGATGAAGATGAGATGCATCGTGCAAAAGCCATAGGTATGACTTGGATGGGACTCTCAATAATAGGCTCACTAGCTGTTGGTTTTTTTGGTTTTGTTTATGTTTTATCTCATGGAGTTGACTTAAATGATAGTGAAAAGATTTTTATAACCCTCTCTCAACTACTTTTTAACCCTTGGATCGCCGGATTTCTGCTAGCTGCTATTTTAGCGGCTATTATGAGCACTATTGACTCTCAACTTTTAGTATCTTCTTCTGTTCTAACAAGAGATATCTACCACGCTCTCTTAAGAGAAGATGCAAGCAATAAAGAACTTGTTTGGGTTGGTCGTGCTACTGTTATAGTCATAGCCGTCATCGCTTGGTATATCTCAACAGACGAAAACTCTAGTGTATTGCAACTTGTTTCTTATGCTTGGGCTGGTTTTGGTGCCGCTTTTGGACCACTTGTTATCTTATCTCTCTACAACCAGAACATAACAAGAACTGGAGCAATAGCTGGAATGGTAGTTGGCTCTTTAACTGTCATCATCTATAAAAATATAGAGGGCGGTATATTTGACATATATGAACTCTTACCTGGTTTTATCCTTGCTTGGATTGCTATTTTAATATTTAGTAGAGTTGGTGAGGGTGCTTCAGATGAGTCTAAAAAGATATTTCAAGAAGTTCAAAAGAAGTTGAAAAAGTAGAATGTATAAATAAGAGTTTTAAGACTCTTATTTATCATGTGCAAGTTTACTTAAAGTTTTAATGATATCATCCATCTTATCGCTTATAAGACTCACTTCATCAGATATATTATTTACCTCACTAGCGTTTGAGTTTAGTGCGTCTGAGCTTTCACTGATGGACTGAATAAGAACATTTGTAGTAGCAGATGTTTCAGCTAGAGACCTTTGAGTTCTCTCGGCTAACTTTCTAACTTCATCAGCTACAACTGCAAAGCCTCGTCCATGTTCACCCGCACGTGCCGCTTCTATGGCAGCATTTAAAGCCAGTAAATTTGTCTGTTCCGCTATCTCTGCAATATTTGATAAAATATCTTTAGTCTCATTTGCACTTGAGACTAGGTGTCCTAGATTTTCAACCATCTCATTCTCTTTTTGAGAGACGCTGTGTATTCGATTTACCGCTGAATGTATCATATCTTTAAGTTCTATAATCGTTGTGTTAGTTATGTTGCCAATAGTCTCGTTTAGCTTTGCAGATGTTTGCATGATTTGCGTCTGTTTATCTACATTCTCTTGCTCCATATCTTGGAGTGCTTTACCTAAAAGATTGATATTGTTTAATAAGTCAGCCATTTTAGCCTCAACATCTACCTTACTTCTTGAAGTAAACTCTCCATTTGCATAGTTTTTCAGAGTTGTGATGGCATTATCAAGGTTTTTTTCTGATGCAACAAGCATATTGTTCATACTATTTCTAAGAACATGAACATATGGTGTTTTAGTATCAGCGGCTACCCTACATGAAAAATGCCCTTTTGATACTTTATCAGCTAATAAAACCATCTCCCCAGCCACTCTTGTATCTTCTAGTATAGTATTTTGGTATGTAGTTACGATTTTGTTGAAGTTTTTTTCTCCTTCATCAGTTGTCTCTAAATCTATCTCAACTTTATTTCTTTTAAATTCCATAAGCTCAACTAACTCTAATCTTCTTGCGTTAAGGCTATTTTTTTGAGAATCTTTTTGCATACTAACAGCAACAGTAACTCCAAACAATAAAAGAGCTAAAACTACATGAACGATACTTGAAGTAGTTAGAAAAAGAGACGCTATCAATACTATGAAACCTATAGAAATTATTACTATCTTTTGTTTACTGTTCATATTTTCCCTATCTTAATGTTTTGTAAAGTGCCTCTGCACCCTCTACTTCTTCTTTTGAAGGCTTTCTTCTACACGACATATACATCGTTTTTTTTGTAACCGAGTCAACCATGGGATAGACTGTAGCATAAACCCAATAAAAACCACCATCTCTAGTCCTGTTTTTTATGTAACCACCCCAAACTTCTCCAGCTTTTATTGTATTCCACAAATCTTTAAACGCTGCCTTTGGCATATCTGGATGCCTTACTACATTGTGTGGCTTACCAACTATCTCATCTATAGTGTATCCAGCAATTTTGCAAAAATCGTCATTCGCAAATAGTATAATGCCTTTCTCATCTGTTTGAGAGACCAAAAAATCGTCGTTTTTTAGTATATATTCTCGCATTATTCCTCTTTTTTTATATTTAATTATATCTTTATACTATATCTAAGAAAATCATAAAATATTCTTATGTATTTCAAATCGTTTATCTTGTCTTTTTTTTAGTTTAAATTCTGGATTCAAATTCTAAAGCTTTAGTTAGTTTAAATTCAATTTAGTCATAATATGACAATAACTGAAATTAAGGAGAACATCATGCAAGACCAAAACATTATATTTATTCAAGCCATACTATTTTTATCTCTATTTGGGGTTATGTTTTTCATCTCTTACTTTATTACAAGAAGAGGTGCTAAAAAGTTTGAAGATAAGCACTCGTTAGACGAGAGAAAAGAAGCTGTAAAAAAACGAGAACTTGTTGATACTTTTTTAAATAGTTCTATCGTTAAAATCATAGGAAAAGATGAAACACTTAAAGAACTCTCAAATAAACTCAACAAAGGTGCTATAAATAAGGAAGAGTATAATATTTTAAAAGACACTCTACAAGCTAGTTAAGTATCTTTTATATACTAAAACTCTAAAAAATAGCCCTTTGTGTCCTAATTTATTGTAAATAAAAAATAGTTATATTATAATAAGACCAAATTTATCACAAAATAGTTACTATTTTTGTCTAAAAGGGTTTTATATATGGTTAAGCATAGTATCATCGTTATAGAAGATGATGAGATTACAGCACTAAACCTGAGCTTATCTCTTCAAAAACATGGCTACAAAGTTTTGGCAGTGTGTGATAATGCTGATGATGCAAAACAGAAAATTGAACAATACAATCCGGATATCGCCATCATAGATATCTCTCTTGATGAGAGCAATGATGGTATAGAGCTTGCAAAAATTGTGCGCCAAAAATATAACATCCCTTTTATATATCTAACTTCATATAGCGATGATGAGATAATCTCTCAAGCTAAACTTACAGAGCCTTACGGCTATATCGTAAAACCTTTTGATCCAAACTCACTTCACGCAACTATTCAGATGGCTATCTTTAAATATGAGATGGAAAATGAGAGAAAAAACAATTTAGACTCACTTAAAGTAGACAAGCTAAATCTAGAAAAACTACTCTATGCAAGAAGATCAGCAGACAAACCCATAGTTTGTTTTGGGGAGAACTATCATCTAGACATTAGTATTTGCGAGACTTTTTATAATGACACAAAGATAAAACTAACAAAAAAGGAGAATGCTTTTTTGCGTCTTTTAGTAGCTCAACTAGGCATTGTTGTGAGTTTTGAACAAGCTATGAAATATGTTTGGGATGAAAATGGGGCTACTGAAAATAGTGTTCGTACTCTAGTTTGGAGGCTGAGAAATAAACTTGAGACCGATATTATCAAAAATGCTTCTGGTATAGGCTACTATATAGAAGAATAAACATTAAACAATACTTATCTGCTTAACTCTGTTTTTTATATTTGTAAAAACTGCTTCATAGTCATACTCACTATTTTCTTCTTTTGCCTTTTTCTCCATCTCACTAGCACTTTTTTGGAGTGCTTCTATCCTAAAGTTTCCACTAGAACCTTTTATAGAGTGAGCATTTAGTGCTATTTGTTTATAGTCTCTCTCCTCTATGGCAACTTGAAGTTTTGGCATCTGTTTTTTCATTTTTTTAATAAAAAGAGTAAGAAGCAGCATAAGTTCATCTTCATTTAGCTTCAACTCCTCTTTTAGTTTTATGGCATCAATACCTACTACCCTCTCATGAAATTCACTTGGCATATTAGCCTCTTTAAGTTTATCCTCTTTTAGGTAGAGTTTTAAAACTCTCTCTAGCTCTTTTAAAATAATAGGCTTGCCTAAAAACGAATCAAAACCGCTAAGAAGTCCTCTCTCTTTGGCTCCTTTTATAACATTTGCTGTCAATGCTGAGACTGGAGTATGTTTTAAGCCTCTTTTTTTCTCATAACTAGCTATCTGTTTTACAGCTTCACTTCCATCCATAAGTGGCATCTGTTCATCCATCAGTATCAGATCATAATTATTTTTTTTGTATAACTCTAGTGCTTCGAGTCCATTATTAGCTAAGTCAAAACTTAGAGAGTACTTTTCCAAAAGTATCTTTATAAGCTCCTGATTTGCTTCATTGTCCTCAGCCACTAAGATGTGACCTTTAAACTTTATGTTAGAGTGCTTTTTGTGTGGCATATATGAGTGTGGATTTATAACTTCATCAAAAGCACCTCTTATTTTAGAACAATAGAGTGGAAAACTAATAGAAGTTATGTTGTCATACTTATCATAATCATCATTTGGCTCATTTGCTAAGACTATAAATTTTTTCTCAGAGTCTATCGCCATTTGTATAAACTCTTTATCTACATCCTCTTGAACAAAAAGAGCTATATCAAACTCCTCATCCATGGAGCTTATCTTTTTTGTATCCATCTTAAAAGCATCTGCATATCTCAAAAAGGAGTTCTCTTTATATGCATTTTTACTCTCTTTTGAACAGACTGCTATCTTTAGGGTTCTAAACTCACTAACATCTTCTAAGAGTGGGCACAATTCGCTTTTAGCCTCTACTGGGATTTTTAAAGTGAACTTACTTCCAACTCCATAAATAGACTCAACATCAACACTCCCTTGCATATGTTGTGCTAGCTGATGGCAGATAGAGAGCCCCAAACCTGTCCCAGATGAGGAGTTTTTTAGCTCACAATGCTGTGCTTGAGCAAAGGCTAAAAAGATGTTTTGCACATCTTCTTTTGCTATACCTATCCCACTATCACTTACACTAATGCTTAAAGTACCATTTTTACAAAAAGACTCTACGCTTATATGTCCACCATCTGGGGTAAATTTTATAGCATTACTTAAAAAGTTTGATAAAACCTGTTTCATTCTAAGTGCATCTGCATAGAGCTCTTTTGGGATACGTGGGTCTATAAAAGAGGTGATAGTGATATTTTTCACATTTGCACTTGCAACAAAAAGCTCCATTGTGTGACTTATCTCATCATGTGGTGAAAAGATTTTAGGCTCTATAGTAAACTCTCCACTTCTTAGCTTTGAAAAATCCAAAATATCATTTATGATACAAAGCAGATTTTCACCACTATTTAAGATAATGTCGAGATAGTTTCTATGTATTTTTGAAACATCTTCATCTATGAGAAGATTTACAAAGCCAAGTATCGCATTTAATGGTGTTCTAATCTCATGCGACATATTTGACAAAAAATACTCTTTTGCCTGTGATGCTTTGTCTGCTTTTTGTCTTGCATATATGAGTTTTTCAAAAATAGTATCTGTGTAGTACTTTAAAATACCTCTAAAGTTTTTATCAAAAACAAATGAAATTTCATTTGACATCTCTTTTGAGTCAAGTTTTTCATCATAAGAAAACTCTATCATAGAGCGGCGGAAATGACTACAAATTTCAAAAAGTTCATCCGCACTAATTTCTCTATCTTTTAGATAACTTAAAAGTCCTTGCATGATAGGACAATTTCCAATCTCTAACTCTCCTGCAATAACTCCCATAAAATAATCAAAAACTCCACTAGCATACTCTTTTAAAAAAAAATCTATCTCTATCTTGTGTTGCTCTAAAATCTGCTGTGGGGAGTCATAAGAGAGCCATTGTAGAAGTATCCGTTCTTTAGCATTTACAAATGTCTCTTGTGACTCAACTAAGTTTGGTATCTTCATTTTCATTTCTTTCATTAGTAAAATTTGCTAGTTGAATGCTCTGAATAATTATCAATTGCATCCTGAATCAAACAAAAGAATCGCTTTTTGCTATTTTTACTTGACATGGAATCTAGTTTATAAATTAATCAGAGAACTCAATTTATTACAAAAAATGATATTAACATTATAAGTAATAACTTTACAAGCATTATGACACTTGTACCAATTATATTTCCTATCTGACAACTAGTACAAGAGGTAAATTGCTTTCCTTCGTATTGGGCGTAGAAGAAATAAAATATCAACAGCCCAAAAGCAACATAAAAAATATTAAGCTGATAAGACCATATGCTATCTAATGTGCTCTTGTTAGATACAAACAAAGAGACAATAACCAATAAAGCCATAGCTATCATGATGATATTTATAATCTTTATAAGATAATCTCTTTTAAAGCTTGTCGGACAATTTTCTGAAATTGCGATGTCGCTTCCAAACTCAAGTTTTTTAACAAAAAGCTTCTTTTCTTCTTTTGATAACTTATTTATAAAAGATGAACCAAAGGTATAGTCCACTTTTCTTTGAAGCAAGATAGACTCTTCGCCAGTTGCCTTTAGAGTATGTTGTTTAAGATTTACATCTTCATATATGATGGAAATATTCTTATGTCTCTGTACTTTTGCACTCAAATCAGGGAAATAAGCTGTTCTTTCTACCGTTGTTATTTTATCGCTAGTACTTATTATTCTAGGATTTATTAATTCTAAATACTCATCATCCTCACCAATTTTAAAAAATGAATCTTTTTTTTTAATAACAATAATATTATACATCTCACCTATTTGAAATGCAGCTAGTGCCTCAAGAGAGTTCTCTTTTATAGTATCTTTTAAATCTTGTATAATAGATAATATCTCTTTAGTCACAACTCTTACATCTGTTGAGTATTCTACACTAGGTGGTGTTGGATAAGTAGTAATCTCTCTTACCATTAAACTGCCTTTTTAAGAACTAATGACTTTTTTTAACCACTACTAACATCTTAAGATTTATGACAATAAATCTTATAAACTGATATATAACACAAGTTCTTAAAAACTTCGCCACTGGACCTGGTGTCATTGTAGTAAAGTTATTTCCATATGCTTTGATATTTTTTTCGCTATATTTTGACATTTTCTTATCCTTTAATTTATTTTATAAATTTAAGGGAATTCCTCCCTTTTAATTATCACGATATCGGAAATAATTCCGATATCTACGTCAGCACTTAGTTTGTGTTTTTACCCTACTCTGGAATGAGCGTCCAACCTGGTTTAAGTTGAGCTTTATACATAAAGAGATGGTGTAAGATATGTTTTATCCAGTGACCTGCAAGACCAATCTCACCAAAAGTATAGTCCGTATCACGGCCAGTCCCAGGATACTTGTCAAAATCAGGGACAACAGGGTATATAGTCATAGCAGCTGCGGTACCATCAAAGATTCCTTTACCAGCAGATGCCACACAAGCAGCACCCATCTCAGCCATAGAAGCTCTATGCAATGGAGCATCTTCTCCTTTTAAAATTCTATCACAAATACTGTGAGCAACTGTTTTGCCCATTATACCAGATGGCATACCAGTACGAGGTGGCGTAGGGTTGATAGGAGTTCCACTTGGAGAACTCATCGGTTTTGAAATTGGATGCGGAGGTGCAAAAGCGATACCGCATGCAAATATATTTGTATAAGTTGGATTTTGATAAGTTGCGGGCCAATCACTAGCTTTCCAATTTTCATACGCACCAGCAGAGTAGTTAGCATCAACTTTAATAAATCCATTTGGAGCAAAAAGTTCAGCTGTAATATCTTCGCCATCTTTGCTGTATGCTTTGATTCCAACACCTGCAAATGGTGGAATTAACATTGAGAAGTCAAAAGACTCTTTACCAACAGAGCCATCAAGTAGTTCGTAATCAACGGAACCAGCTTCTACCTTAGAAACATGCGCACCGATAATCCAATCTACATCACGCTCGGCAAATAAAGATTCTGCAAATATCCTTGAACTTACAGCAAAGCCCATAGCTTTCATATGAAGCCCACCAACTCCAAAGTCACCTAAAAAGGACTCATTTGATATCCATTTTATATCTGCCATATCACGCACACCAGCTTTTTTAAGCTCATGCTCTATGTTAAAAATATACTCAAATGCAGCACCCTGGCATGTACACAGACCATGTCCAGTCCCAATCAGAAACTTTTGACGCTCGCCATTTTTCATCTTTTGTATACACTTTTTAAGCTCTTGCGATGCATGAACTGCATGATCAGCCGTACAAACTGAGACTGTATGCTCACCTAAACCATTTTCATCTCCTAAGCCTGGAGTCGCTGCAAAGTTTAGCTTGGGTCCAGTTGCGTTAATGAGATAATCATACTCAACATCTTCAACATCACCCTCTCTTGATTCTAGTGTATACTCTATACTTACAAAAGGTTTATCACTAGAAGAACCTCCTTCTGGATTTATAGAAACTGCTTTTGCTTGTTTATACGTGATACCTGCTTTTGCATAAACACTAGCTAAGTCAAAAGTGACTTCTTCTTTGGACATAAGTCCAACACCAACCCATATATTTGATGGAATCCAATTCCATTTTGCGTTTGGGGTTACCACAACAACCTCGTGGGATGAACCCAGCCATTTTGCTGCAAAAGTTGCGGCAGTATGTCCTGAAACACCTCCGCCTAAAACTACCAATCTTGCCATATAATTTCTCCTTTTATTGTAAAAGTAAAACAATCATATCACAAAATCAACTTACCTTTATAACAAATAATTATTATATAAATAAATTATATATCTATTTAGAGCTTTATTTTAGGTACTTTCAAGCTTCTGAAAATTTTATTAAAACTAAATTTTAAGGATTTTGCTAATAATTTCATAAGTGTTCTTTGAAAGAGAGTGTGTAGAAATTACACATTCCAACTCTTTTTTTATCAAATTTTTGTTATTTTGATTTAATCTATTATATATTTTAAACGCAGATGCTAGTCCCGATGCCATCTGTGCATTTATCTTATCTATCTCTATGATTTTATCTGCTACAAAAGCATATCCTGATCCATCAGCAGCGTGGAAATATTTGTAATTTTTTGCAAAGACTCCAACAAGAGAGCGAACTAGATTTGGAACTCTTTTATCATAAACTTCATCATCTTGTGACGCTATAACGCGAAGCAACACTCCCTCTCTTTGTGAGGCTGCTATGATGGAGAAGTACTTGTTCATAACTAAAGTATCATCTTTGTATCTTTCATAAAAATCGTCTAAGGCAAGACCTCCCTCATGGCTTGTGATGTTTTCTAACACATCAAGAGCTACGACTCTATCAGTCATGGTAAGGGATTCTTGGTACTGTTTATATGCTAAGTCTATAACCTCTCTACTCTCTAAGCTTGAGAGTAGTCTCAAAGCTCTATTTTTCAAGGCTCTCTCTCCAACACTCACTGTATCTAACTCTTTGTTTTTTGGTTTATGATGGAGTCTATAAATATCAAGAAGCTTCTCTTTGAACTCTGTGGCTATCTCACGCTCTAGTCTCTCTTTAGCTTTATAGATAGGAGTAAAATCAACCACTTTTTGTCTTTGCATCAAGCTTGAGATAGATGGAAGTTCAAGTAGAAGTGCTTTGTATGAAAGCTCTACATCTAAATCTAAAACATATCCAAAAGAGTTTAAAAACTCCGCATCAAGCTCTGCACTCTCCATGAGTTTCTCTGTAGTCTCTAGGGCAAAAGATTGTGCTGATTCATACTTTACAAAGCTATCTTTGTCGTGTTTCATTAAAAATGCGTACTCATTTTTCTCTTGTTTTATAATGATGGGTGCACTAAAGCCACGGTTTATAGAGAGATAAGGCTTTGCCTCTAGCCCCTCAAAGACAAAACTCTCCTCTTCTTTTGAGACTACAAGCATCTCCTCTTTAATCTCCTTGCCATCAGAGCCAATAAGTCCTACTTTTAGTGGAAAATAAAAAGGTTCTTGTTTAATCTCATCAACCTTGTTTGGTACAACCTGCTTCAAATCAAGTGTGTAAACTCCATCACAAAATGAGTCTTTAACTTCTAAGATTGGCGTGCCTGATTGATGATACCATCTCTTAAACTGCGTAAAATCAACTCTTTTTTCTTTATCAACCTCGCTCATAGCCCATAAAAAGTCACCAGTTCTTACAGCTCTTCCATCAAAGGTCTTAAAGTATAGGTCCATCGCCTCTCTAAACCTGCTCTCTCCTAAAAGAGTGTGCAACATTCTTATAACTTCTGCACCTTTTTCATAGACTGTTGAAGTGTAGAAGTTGTTTATAGAGATGTATGAGTCGGGTTGGATGGGATGTGCCATAGGAGAGGCATCTTCTACAAACTGTCTCTCTCTTAAACCCTTCACATCTTCGATGCGCTGGACCTCTTGTGAGTTTAAATCTGCTGAGAAACACTGGTCGCGAAAGACTGTAAGTCCCTCTTTTAGAGTTAGCTCAAACCAGTCACAACAAGTGATGCGGTTTCCCGTCCAGTTATGAAAATACTCATGAGCTATAACACTTTGTATCCCCATAAAGTCAGCATCTGTAGCCTTATCCTCATCTGCTAAGACGTAGTGAGAGTTAAAGATATTTAAGCCCTTGTTCTCCATAGCTCCCATGTTAAAACTATCTACTGCTACGATGTTATAAACATCTAAATCATACTCTCTACCATACTTTTGTTCATCCCAAATCATTGCATCTTTAAGTGACTTCATCGCAAAAAAACACTTCGACTCGGCTCCTTTGTCGCAGTAAATATTTAGCTCTACTTTTGTTTGTGAAGCTGTTATAAACTCATCGCTTATAACTCCTAAATCGCCTGCAACTATGGCAAAAAGATATGATGGTTTTGGATGTGGGTCAAACCAAGTAACCTCATGTCTGCCATCTGCTAAGTCATGAGAGCTTTGCTTGTTTCCATTACCTAAAAGTACGGGATATCTCTCTTTGTCTGCCACGATCGTTGTAGTAAAGACGCTCATAATATCTGGACGGTCAAGATATGGAGTTATTCTTCTAAAACCCTCTGGCTCATTTTGTGTACAAAAGATAGAACCTGATTTGTAAAGACCTTCTAGCTCAGTATTGTTTTGTGGATAGAGCTTGTTTTTTATCTTTAGTGAAAATGAGTTTGGAACATTATAAACAGTGAAACTCTCCTCTTGTATATCGTAGCGAGTATCGTTTAATTTCAAGTCATTTAGATAGACTTCAAGAAGTTCCAACTCTTGAGAATCAAGCTTTATGTGCTTTTCTTGAGCATCTAACTTATTTATCTCCATAGTGTTTGTAACAATCACAAACTCTTCAAAAAGCTCGAAGTAGAGCTCACAACTCTCTACTTCAAACCCACACTTTTTATAGTCTTTTAAACAAATAACACTCATATCACTCATTGCTTTTCTCTTTTTATTTTTAGAGTAATAATAGCATAAGAGTTTTAGATGTAAATGAGTCTTAAAGTTTTGTGTTGCTCATGGAGTCTCGAACTTCTAATAATTGTGCTGAAATACTAATGGCTATCTCTTCTGGTGTGTTGTTTCCTATATCTAATCCAACCGGAGAGTATATTTTTGAAATATCTTCTTGAGAAACTCCACTCTCTTTAAGTCTATGCTTCATACTTTTAGCCTTAGAGGAACTTCCTATAACCCCAAGATAAGGAATGTCTTGGCTACTCTTTAGTAACTTTTGTGCTATAGAAAAATCTAAATCATGAGAGTGTGTCATGATAAGGCAAAAACAATCTTGTGGTAAAAGATGTTCAAATGAGCCTGTCATAATATTTTTTGATTTAGGAAGTTTTTTAAGCCACTCTTTGCGTAAATCTAAAGAGTATATATGACAATCAAGAGTTTTGAGTATACGAATAAGCTTTTGAGCAATATGCCCTGCCCCAAAAATAGCAATATTCCATTTTTTAACTCTAGAAATTTCAAAAAATATTGTCATTTCACCGCCACACACCATGTCCAAATCTTTAGTTAAGCAAAAATGCTTTAAATGACTTGTTGCATTCCTATCTTCTAAAAGTGATAGTGCATAGTGCAGAGACTCTTTTTCAATTTTTCCCCCACCGATGGTTCCATAGAGTGGAGTATCTATACACTCTTGTGTCACTAACATTTTTGCACCAATCTCTTGAGGAACACTTCGCTGTGCATCTACGATAGTGACCAAGACATAACTAGTATCACGCCCTAGTTTTTTAATTTTTTTATATAGATTCATTACCTGAGGGATTCCAGTTTCATTAAAATATTCTCAGCTGTAGCTGGAATTTTTATATTGCCCTTAAATCCCTTTGATGAGAGTGCATGACGAATGGCTGAGAAGATAGACAGACCAAGAATAAATGGTGGTTCAGCTACGGTTTTTGAACCTCTTATATTGTCTACTTCATAAGGGTTATCAAGAAAATTGATTATAAAATCTGATGGAATATCTTGAATATTAGGAATTTTATAAGTTGTAGGAGAGTGTGAAAGCAGAGCCCCTTTATCAGAATAAACGAGATTTTCATTTGTTACCCAACCCATACACTGAACAAAAGCACCTGCGATTTGACCTCTATCTATACCTTCATTTATAGAGCGTCCTAAATCCATTAGTATCTCAACTCTATCAACGCTTGTTTTTCCGCTAAAGCGGTCTATTGTAACCTCGCTAACAGCCGCACAGTTTGTATAGTAGGCAAAAGGTTTTCCCTCTCCTTTTTTAACATCAAAACTGAGATTTGGGGTTTTATAAAAAGCATAATCTCCCATCGATATTCTATTTTTATATGCAATATCTAAAAGCTCTCTAAGAGCCATTTTTTGATTTGTTTCTCTGTTTATTACAACTCCATTTTCGATATATATGTGACTTGTCTCAATGGCTTCACTCACACTATATTCAAAGTGAGCATCATGCCCCTCATTTAAAAATAGTTGAGCTGCCAAGTTTAAAAGGCGATTTTTTATCTTCATTGCAGCTAAATTTGCCGCCATTGCATTTAGATCAGTTCCACTTGAAGCGGCTGTTGGCGAGGTATTGTGATTTTTCTCTGTGGAGGTAATCATTACCTTACACATAGAAACATCTACGCCTAGAGTCTGTGCAACAACTTGTGCTATTTTAGTGTTAACACCTTGCCCCATCTCTGTTGCACCTGTTGAGATTTGAACACTTGCATCTGGAAATATATTTACTAGAGCATTGGCTTGGTTTAAAAATCTCGAAGTAAAAGATATACCAAATTTCACGGGAGTAAGTCCAATACCTTTGATAGTAGTTTTAGACTCTCTGTTAAAGGCCTCAATGGCCTCTCGTCTTTGTTTGTAGTTACTTGAGTTTACAAGTTTTTCTACTATTTGAGGCAGGGTGTTTTGTGTAATCTTTTGACCATAAGGTGCAGTATTGTTTCTATCAATGGCATATAGATTTCTCTCTCTTACACTCAAAGGATCCATCTTAAGATGGTAAGCGATATCATCAAAAACCTGCTCAACTAAAGCTATCCCTTGAGGAGCACCAAAGCCACGAAAGGCAGTATGAGGATGATGGTTTGTTCTGCAAGCTACTCCGCTAATACTCCAGTTTTTTACATAGTATGCATTATCACTATGTAGGATTGCTCTTTGAACTACAGATGGAGAGATGTCTGTGTATGCACCACCATCAGCAAACAACTTTGTCTCAAGCCCTAGCACTATGCCCTCTGCATTAAAACCAACCCTATAAAAGCCTTTAAAAGGGTGTCGCTTACCTGTTACAATCATATCATCCACTTTACTAAGGATAATCCGAGCAGGACGCTTTAGTTTAAAAGCAACAAAGGCAGCCATAACAGCAAAAGGAACAGATTGTGTCTCTTTTCCACCAAAAGCACCTCCCATTCTCTTGACTTTAGAAGTTACTTGTCTGAGTTTTAAACCTAGGCATTTTGCAACGATATACTGAACCTCTGTTGGGTTTTGTGATGAACTAAGAATATCAATTTCATCATTATCAACAGGGTAAGCAATAGCCGCTTGTGATTCAAGATAAAAATGTTCTTGAGCTTTATTTTCATACTCTCCACTAAGTCTTAATGGCGCACTCTTATAAGCACTCTCAAAATCTCCACGCTTTATCACTTGCACATCACCAAAGTAATCTTTTTCTTCTATTGCCTCATCAAGGTTTAGCACTGAGGGGAGTTCTTCAAAAGTTATAAGTGTCAATTTCCTCACGCTCTCTAAGGCTTCTACAGTCGTAGCGGCTATAATTGCAATAGGTTCCCCAACATAGTGCGTAATCGCCTCTGCCAAGATAGGTTGATCAGCATCGATATTTCCCCAGAGATTTCCACTAAGATCTCTATAATCCCAAATGCCTAAAACACCCTCTATCTCTTTTGCATCTCTATAGTCACGCTCTAATATTTTAGCTTTAGCGTAAGGCGAAGCGATATAAGAGACATAGACTTCATTTTTCATCATAACTCTATCTTCTATAAACTCCGTTGTGCCATCTAGATGTCCTTTGGCATTGTCATGATTCACACTACTCATTAAAGACCTCCTAAATCATAGTAGAGACGGCTTAAAAGATTGCGTGCTACTGATTTGCGAAACTCTGCACTTGCTCTAACATCTGTTAGTGGTTTTATGGAGTCTGAAATATCTTTTCCTATCATCTCAAAAGTCTCTAAAGTAAAGCTACAATCAAGATACTTTTTTTCTATCTCTTCTAGGCGAAGTACAGTCTCTGCTACACCACCATAAGCGATGCGAAGGTGTTCTATAAGGCTTGATTTATCTATCTTAATATAAAAAGCCGCGCTAAGAGTTGCGATATCAAGATGGGTTCTATTTGCTACTTTATAGAGTTTTAAAACAGTTCCATCTTTTGGTTTAGGAATTTTTACAGCAGTGATGATTTCATCACTTAAGAGATCAAAATCTTTATAAGCCTTGTAAAATTTATCTATAGGAAGCTCTCTAGTTCCTCTAATGCTTGAAATAACCAAGATAGCTTCAATGCTAACAAGAAAAGGCAGAGTATCTCCAATAGGTGAGCCATTTGCAATATTACCAACAAGAGTAGCTCTGTTTTTGATTTGAGGCGAAGCAAATTCATCTAAAAATTTTGAAAATTCAGGATAAAACTCTTCTAAACCTTTTTGTACATCTGTGAGTGTCTTGTTTGAGCCTATATTTATATAATCATCCTGGGCATTTAAAGTGTTTAGCGAAGCGATTTTCCCAATAAAGATAAACTCTTGCTCTTTGGAGATGCCTTTATTCATCAAGACACCTAGGTCTGTTGCTGATGCAATTAGTTTGGCTTGTGGAAATTTTTTACGATAGCTATATAGTTCTTCTAAACTTGTCACGATTACAACTGTTCTCGCGTTAAAATTTAAACATAGAGATTCTTGTGCTAAAGCACTAAGCTCTGCAATATGCTTTGGTGTGAGGAAAAAATCTTTTACAGATTTATACTTTGAAGTATCTACACAAAGAGCGGATTTTATAATATCAACATAACCTGTACAACGGCATAAATTACCAGTAGTATAGTCTTTAATCATCTGCTCATCAACCTTTTTGTTATGTTCAAAAAGGTCTGCTAGGGACATTACAAACCCTGGTGAGCAGAAACCACATTGAGCAGCATTTCCATGAGCTAAAGCTTTAGATATTGTGTTAGAACCCTCTTGAAGCAGAGAGAGACCTTCAATAGTCACAATATGCTTTGCATCATTTGTAAAGATTGGGCTTATACATGAGTTTATAGAGTAAAAATCATCAGTAGAGTGATTAGAGATTAGCACTGTACAAGCACCACAATCACCCTCAGCACAGACTACTTTTGTTCCTGTTTTTCCTGCACACTCCCTTATATATCGTGATAAGGGCCAATATACCTTTTCGCCGCTAACTAGATGTTTTTCACCATTTAGATAAAAAATAATCTCATTTCGCATCATTGTCCCTTATATTAGATACTATAGATATATAGATACAAATATCGCCTTCGTGATCTATCTTAAGATTGTTCATCATTTTTCTATTTGTAAATAGTAAAGCTCTTCATAATAGGGAGTTTTTAACGCTTCTTTTATATAAGCTGTACTATCTTTTATCTTTGGTAGCATCTCTATAAGCAACTGTTTTAATACAGGAAGATAATCTATGATGATTTCCCACACCATAGACTCATCAACACCACGGTAATTGTGTGATATTTTATCTCTCATTGCAGATATGTTTTTCCAATTTAATTTATTTGAACTTTTCAGTTTGTCATCAATCTTTTTATTTTCTTCGCCTATTGCTATGAGCAAGTTGACTGTAGCATTAAAGTTTAGTTTCTTATTTGCAAAGTAAAATGTCTCTTCATCTTTAAACCCTGATGAATATATAAAAATTTTCTCTATAGCTTCAAGTATAGTCAGTACATACAAGGTGTTTTTACTATCAAACATAGATGAAATCCTTTTGAGAATGGAGCTTGATAAGTGGGTTGAATTTTTTATAATTTATTAGATCAACCTTAGTTTGAAATATAGTTTCAAGTTCATTTTCAAGTTTTAAATAGTTTTCAAAATTTAATCTTGAGTTTTCATTTTCTATATATGCTATATCTATATCACTTTTATCTGTATTTGTTTGGGATGCAACAGAACCAAAGAGTATAAAGTTTTTTATGTTGTAAGGTAGTTTTTTATTTTTAAGTACTTCTGCAATTTTTGTTGTTGTGTACATTTTCTACCCCTTTTATAAATTTTGTATTTACGATTCTACTCTAATTCCTCTTTATTTTGTGTAAAGATGTCTCTATACCCCTAAGAGTGAATCTCAGGGGTGTATCTAAAAAAAATATAGTGCTTAATCCAATGAACATAATTTTTTTCAGTAGAATAACTATAGTGTTTAAGGCGAATTTTCTCACGAACAATATCTAGTAATTTCTTTTTAGCTTCCATAGCTGACTCCATAATTTAAGCTCATTTATGTTCTTTTAACGGATATACAATAAATAATACTTATATATGTTCCAATAAGAGCAATTATATTTTTAAAAGGACATTTTTTCTTTAAGGATATTACTTAAGGTTGCCTTCACTATAATGGGTATGAATAAATAGTTAGTAAAAAAAAGATATAGGGAATGTAATTGCAAGATCATACGTGTATTTATTGTAATCAAGAAAAAAATACAGATGAATTTTCTCTTGAACATATTTTTCCTGATAGTTTAGGGGGCGCGTTTGCAAATAATATTTTCAAGACTAGACTAGTATGCCAAAGATGTAATAGTTTATCTGGACTATATGTTGATAGTTCTTTTGTAAAAAACTTTTTTTCTACTACATTACCTGCTTTTTCAGATTATCTAGGATATTACGACTTTGAAAAAAAACCAATAATACCTTTTAGCTATATGGGTTTTGTTGAGTATATAAAGCATCCGAATTATAAATATTGTGAAAAGTGGCTTTGGTGTGGTGGCAGTATGATTTACCATTTTCACAATAACTCTACAGAGAGTTTTCAAACAATTGCAGGTGGAGATCCTCGAAAAAGAAAAGGGAAAAATGCAGGAGAGGTATATTTAGTTGGTTTGACAGATAATCCATTTTGGATAGAACTACTTTTAAATTCTTTTATTAAGCAATTTAAAAAATCAAAAAAAATTTCTGTTAATTATATACTTCCAAATCAATCATCAGAAAGTCTATCAAATGAACAACAAAACATAAAAAAAGAACTTTTTACTATTCATCAATCTAAAGATATACAAAAACATACTATGCCAATAAATATTGACTTCAATGTTAGGTTTCAAGCAAAATTATCTCTTGGATTAGGATATTCTTTATTTGGAAAGCAATTTTCTACATCTAATGAAGCAAATTTTTACAGAGATATTTTTTGGAATAAAGATCATAAAAAACTAATAGAATTACAACCAAAAATGATGTCATTTTTTTCCAAAGGAAAGAATGACCTTGAAAAATTTATGAAGTTTTTGAACTTCAAAGGTTGTCATGGATTATTTTTTATTCCAGTAAGTAATACATTGGTTTTTTATGGCAATTTGTATGGAGAAAATCAATATCCAATTCTAACAGTCATTACAAACGAACTTGATAAATATGAACATGAATTAATTAAAAAGTATCCTTATGGCTGGGGATATATTTTAGTTCCGCAAAGAGAACTATTTATAGGTGAAATTGAAATTCCAAATATTTTAGCATTCAATACTGGTGATAAAAGTTTTTTGCCTGAGTTAATAGAATTGGAAAGTTTGTATCAAGACCAAAGTGAATTGCCTCCATTTAATCTTGAGAAGAAAGACTAACAAATCAGTGAGACTGTGAAATAATCAAACCCCACAACACATAATTTTCTAATTTCAACTTAATTTAGGCAATTTTTTTGCCTAAATTCTACCATAAAAATAATTGCAACGATTTTAGCCATATAAAGCCTAAAACTAGCGATATGGAATGTCCCCTATAAACTAGACAATTACCAATCCAGTAAAAACCTATTTATTTAAAGACTTTAAATTATACCTTTTTTCAAACTCATTAGGCGAAATATAATCCAGATAACTATGTCTTCTTTTTGAATTGTAGAACATCTCTATATATTCAAATATCTTTGAGGCTGCTATATCTCTTGTTAAAAATATCTGTTTTCTGACTAGCTCTTTTTTTAGAGTTTTAAAGAAGCTTTCTGCGACAGCATTATCATAGCAATTGCCTCGTCTACTCATACTAAGAGTAATATTATATTTTACAGCAAATCTTTTGTACTCATAAGAGCTGTACTGGCTTCCTTGATCAGAGTGAAGAATAACTTCGTCAGTTTTTTTAAGTCTTGTGGTTGCCATTTTAAGTGCTGAAATTATCAATGGTGTTGTTTGACGATGCCCCGTTGCCCAGCCAATAATCTTACGACTATATAAATCTAATACTGTTGCTAAGAATATCCATCCCTCTTTCGTTCTGATATATGTAATATCGCTAACCCAAGTATCATTTGGCTTACTAGATATGAAGCACTGATGTAGGTGATTTGGATGCGCTTTATGAACTTGACCAGGCTTAGAGTAAGGCTTGCGCTTATAAGTGCCTACTCCATAGAGTTTCGCTTCGCGCATCAGTCTAGCAACTCTTTTTTTATTGACATGGAGTCCAAGCTCTTTTAAATCCTTGTGTATATTTCTATGTCCATATACACCACTAGACGCTTTAAACGCATCTTTTATGTGCAGTAGTAATTCTTGATTTTCAAGCTCTCTGTTTGAAATGGGCTGATTTAACCATTGATAGTATCCGCTTCGGTGTACTTGCATAACTTTACACAGTCTACCAACTGTATAAAGTTGACTATGCTCTTGAATAAAAGCATATTTTAGTTTGTGTGGCTTGCAAAGTACACCGCGGCCTTTTTTAGGATATCCCTCTCTTCGGTAACTCGCTTAAGTTCTTTCTGGAGCTTCTTAATCTCCGCTTGTGATGCATCAGAAACCTTGTGTTTTTCAATTGCTTCTGGAGACTCTAAGCGTTTTATCCAACCTCTGAGTGAATCAGGATGAACTCCTAATCTCTCAGCTGTATCGTTAATGTCAAGCGCAATCCAAAAATGTACCAAAACGCAGTGCAAAAATGCACCACTTCGTAACACTTATTATTTAACTGAAATATCTAATAATCCAGCTTCCCTTTTTTGCTTTAATCTATAGCTTTCACCAGTCACATT